>RFTR01000192.1 GCA_009923345.1 Betaproteobacteria bacterium | reverse complement strand
GATGGCCGCCTTCATCAGCGCATTGCGTGTGAAAAAAGAAACGATCGGCGAGATCACCGCCGCCGCGCAAGTGATGCGCGAGTTCTCGACCAAAGTGCATGTGGCTGATACCCAGCACATGGTCGACATTGTGGGTACCGGTGGCGACGGTTCGCATACTTTCAATATTTCCACTTGCTCTATGTTTGTGGTGGCCGCGGCTGGCGCCAAAGTTAGCAAGCATGGTGGTCGCAGTGTGAGCAGCAAAAGCGGCAGTGCTGATGTGCTAGAGAGTTTGGGCGTGCAAATCAATTTACCGCCTGACCAAATTGCAGCTTGCCTGAAAGAAGTTGGCATCGGTTTTATGTTTGCGCCAAATCACCATCCTGCTATGAAAAACGTGGCGCCTGTGCGAAAAGAGTTGGGTGTACGCACGCTCTTCAATATCTTGGGGCCACTCACCAATCCAGCTGGCGCGCCGAATATTTTGATGGGCGTTTTCCATCCTGATTTGGTCGGTATCCAAGTGCGCGCCTTGGAGCGCTTGGGCGCTGAGCATGCTTTGGTGGTGTACGGGCAAGATGGTTTGGACGAAGTTTCTTTGGGCGCAGCCTCTTTGGTGGGTGAGCTGAAAAACGGAAAAATTACCGAGTACGAAATCCACCCAGAAGATTTTGGATTTGCTATGAGCAGCAACCGCGCCTTGCGGGTCGAAACGCCCGAGCAATCGCGCGCCATGTTGCAAGGCGTTCTCGATAACCAAGAAGGCCCCGCCCGCGATATCGTGGTGTTCAACTCCGCCGTGGCTTTGTATGCGGCCAATGTGGTCGATAGCATCGAGGCCGGCTTAGCCCCTGCACGCGCGGCGCTTGCCAGTGGCGCGGCCAAAGCCAAACTCCAACAATTGATTGCCCGCACACAACAAGCTGTCAAGGTTTGAAGCCTGCGCCTCACTAGAAAAAACCATGTCTGATATTTTGAAAAAAATCGTTGAGGTCAAGCACCAAGAAGTGGCTGCCGCTTTAAAACGCAAACCCTTTCACGCGATGCGCGCCGATGCCGAGAGCCGTGTCCTCACCCGAGACTTTGTCGGCGCGATGCGCAAAAAGATTGCACAAGGCTTACCCGCGGTGATTGCTGAAATCAAAAAAGCCAGCCCGTCCAAAGGCGTGTTACGCGCCGACTTCATTCCCGCAGACATTGCGCAGAGCTATGCCGAGCATGGCGCTGCTTGCTTGTCTGTTTTGACTGACAAAGAGTTTTTCCAAGGCAGTGTGGACTACCTCAAGCAAGCGCGTGCCTCATGCGACTTACCCGTGTTGCGCAAAGACTTTATGGTCGACCCTTACCAAGTGTTTGAAGCGCGCGTCATGGGCGCCGACTGCATTTTGCTCATTGCTGCGTGTTTGGACGATGCGCAAATGGCAGAGCTAGAAGCCATCGCGCGCAGCTTGGATATGGCGGTCCTAGTGGAGGTGCACGATGCCGAAGAATTGCAACGCGCCTTGAAACTCAAAACCCCGCTGATCGGTGTGAACAACCGCAATCTGCGCACCTTTGAGGTGTCGCTGCAAACTACGTTGGACTTGATGAAAGATGTGCCCGCGGACCGCTTGTTGGTGACCGAGAGCGGCATCTTGACTTCTGAGGATGTCCGCTTTATGCGTGATGCAAATGTGCACGCGTTTTTGGTGGGTGAGGCCTTCATGCGGGCTGAAGATCCTGGGCTTGAATTGGCTACGCTTTTTGAGCTTTGACGGTTGGTCTTTCAAGTTAACTAGCAAAAGCCGATCCGTAAAACTGGGTAAGCAGTTGAAAACTTCTTATCCCGCTTTGCTTTTTATGCGTATTAAATAAATTGATTTCCTTTTCATGGCAGTACTAAGCACCTGGCAACCCAAAGATTGGCCCGTGCACGTTGAATGGCAACCTGTTCTCGACGCTTTTTGGCGCTCCGCTGAAGGAGAAAGGCTGTCGCAATTTGTCTCGGCCCGTTTGAATGGTGGCGCCGTGGTTTACCCGGCACACCCGCTTTGGGCTCTACAGCTGACGCCACTGTCTGCGGTGCGCGTGGTGATCTTGGGGCAGGACCCTTATCACGGGCCTGGCCAAGCGCAGGGCTTGTCTTTTTCTGTGGCGGACGGGGTGAAGTTCCCGCCGTCTTTGCGCAACATTTTCAAAGAATTGCAACGCGACTTGCACCAACCCGTGCCCATGAGCGGATCCTTGGAAGCATGGGCAAGGCGGGGTGTGTTGTTGCTCAACACCAGTTTCACTGTCGAGGACGGCCTGCCCGCTAGCCACGCCAAGCGCGGCTGGGAGAGTTTGAGCGACGCGATTTTGCGTGAGGTGGCTTTAAACAACCCTGCTTGCGTTTACATGCTTTGGGGCGGACATGCCCAAGCAAAAGTGGGGTTGATTGAGTCTGCTACGACCCAGACAGCCCCAGACTTTCTGGGTTTGCGCGAAACATCGGCTTTGGCAGGAGTCTTTGGCGGGTTTGGGGGTCCAATGGACGGGCTCGAAATTCAAGAAGCCCAAGCCCAAGTTTCAGTGGCTCGACAAGCCTTGATTCTTAAGGCCAACCATCCGTCCCCCCTGTCAGCCCTCCGTCCGCCAGTCCCCTTTATCGGCTGCGGTCACTTTTCCAAGGGGCAAGACTGGCTGGCCGCGCGAGGATTCGACCTAGATTGGTCGTTATGAAGACTTTACGCTGACATTTTGATAAATGCGCAAATGTGCGCTATAATTTGAGGTTCGCCGGAGGGGTGCCCGAGTGGCTAAAGGGGGCAGACTGTAAATCTGTTGGCTTACGCCTACACTGGTTCGAATCCAGTCTCCTCCACCAGCGAAGATGTCTGGTTTGATGCGGGAGTAGTTCAATGGTAGAACCTTAGCCTTCCAAGCTAATGACACGGGTTCGATTCCCGTTTCCCGCTCCATTGTGTTTTTGGTGGTGGTGATGAGGTTTTGCCCTTGTGGCTCAGTGGTAGAGCACTCCCTTGGTAAGGGAGAGGTCGCGGGTCCGATTCCCGCCAAGGGCACCAGAAATTTTTGTGATTGACTAAAACTTAACGCGGAGTCGAAAAATGGCAAAAGGAAAATTTGAACG
>RFTR01000191.1 GCA_009923345.1 Betaproteobacteria bacterium | reverse complement strand
GTTGCATGTCGTTTTGTTGTGGCTCATCCAATCAGGCTTGGCGCGTCAAGCCATCACATTGACCCAGGAATCGGTCGAGGCCTTGTTGTTAACCGATGCTGCCCCACCTCCTCCACCCGTTGCAGCGCCTAAAACACCTCCGCCTAAAACGCCACTTCCTCCCGTCATTCAACCGCCCACCACAACGGCTACACCCGTCATCACAACGCCAGCTGCACCAGCTATCAATAATGCTGCACCCGTTGCCCCGACACAAAGCACAGCACCCCCGACGCCATCTCCATCTATTCGCACGGGTGCCGCGATCCAACCTGGCGCGAGTTGCGCCAAGCCTGATTACCCGAGCGCTTCTCGTCGCTTAGAAGAAGAAGGCACAGTGAGCTTGAAATTTTTGATTGGCGCAGATGGTCGCGTTTTACAAGCAGAGATAGAGAAAACTTCTGGTTTCCCACGTTTGGATGAAGCCGCTCGCAACGCTCTCTCAAAATGTCAGTTCAGGCCAGGCACCGTCGACGGCAGACCGGAACAAAGTTGGGCCAGCATCAAATACACCTGGCGTTTGGAATAATTGTTTTTTTGCTATTGCAGTCTTGACTAGGAAATACCCATGTTTTTAATTCGTATCCAACGAAGGCTTCTTTTGCTCAGCGTATGCCTTTTATCTGCAAGTGCATTCGCAGCCGAAGAGTCCTTGGACAACCCGTATGGCTTGTCTGCACTTTGGGCACAAGGTGATTGGGTAGCCAAAGCCACATTGCTAATTTTGGTGCTGATGAGCATGGCGAGCTGGTATGTGATCTTCACCAAACTCATGGACCAAAACCGCGTGATGGGTTTTGCCCAATCAGCCAATGGCTCTTTTTGGAACGCTGGCACTGTGAAACAAGGCGCAGAAGGTTTAGAAGCAGACAGCCCCTTTCGCTTTATTGCAGAAAAAGGTTTGGAAGGCGCCAGCAAACACACGGGGCTTTTAGGTGCTGTCGATTTCAACACCTGGGTAACCATGAGCATCCAACGCGCCATGAACCAAGTACAAAGCCGCATGCAAGATGGGTTGGCCGTTCTAGCCACAGTGGGTTCCACAGCGCCTTTTGTGGGACTCTTTGGCACAGTTTGGGGTATCTATAACGCGCTCGTCAAAATCGGCATGTCGGGCCAAGCCAGCATCGACAAAGTGGCAGGGCCTGTGGGTGAGTCGCTCATCATGACAGCCATCGGTTTAGCGGTGGCGGTGCCAGCAGTTCTTGGCTACAACTGGCTAGTACGTCGCAACAAAATAGCGATGGAAGAGGTGCAAGCCTTTGGCGCTGATTTGCACGCAGTGCTTTTAGGCAAAGGCACAGGCCCTGGTACTGGCGCTGACGCAGGCTCAAACAGCAGATAGCCATGGCCATGCACCTGGGCCCCAGCGATGGGGATGACGAACTCTTAACCTCTATCAACACCACCCCCTTGGTGGATGTGATGCTGGTGTTGCTGATCATTTTCTTGATCACGATTCCTGTGGTTACCACCTCTGTGAAAGTCGATTTGCCACGCGAGGTACAACAACCACGCGAAACCAAGCCCGACAACATCATTCTTTCGGTCAACGCACGAGGCCAAGCGTTTTTGTTTGACACACCCTTGCGCAACCAAGCAGAGATGGTCAAGCAACTTCAAACTTTGGCAGACAAAAAACCGCAGCCCGAAGTGCAAATACGGGGCGATGCACAAACAGACTATGAAGCAGTCGGACGCGTTTTATTTGCGGCACAAAGCGTAGGGCTTACGAAAGTGCGCTTCGTCACCGACCCACAAGCGAAATAAGCCATGTTGCCGCAATCACCCATGCTTCAAACCCTCGAAGAACCCGAGGTGATGATGGATATCAACACAACGCCCTTGATTGATGTGATGTTGGTGTTGTTGATCATGCTCATCATCACCATCCCCATGCAACTGCATTCGATCAACCTCGATATGCCGACTGGCTCGCCGCCACTCGCCATCCAAAAACCTACCATCGTCCGAATAGAAATAGACGCACGCAATGTGGTGCGCTGGAACGATAAGGCCCTGACAGACCGCGCAGAGTTAGATGCGTTGTTTCAAACTGCTAGCCAGCAAAAAACTCAACCTGAGGTGCATATCAAACCCCATGGCAAAGCCAAATACGAGGCAGTGGCTGGCGTATTGGCTAGTGCACAACGCAATGGGTTAACCAAACTCGGGATTGTGGGAAGTGAACAATTTGCTGGCTACTAGCTAGTGCAGCGCTATTTTCAATAAGTTGTGCCAGCCTTTTGCAGCGTACCGAATTTATTCGGTGCTCAAAATAATTTGCGCAGTTTTTTCATAGTGGTGCGTTAAGGCCGCACATGCAGCCGCCACATTTCCAGCTACGACTGCATCGACCACCTGCTTGTGTTCGTCAGATTCATCGCGGCGCTTGTAGGCGGATTTCATGGCGAGTTGCCGATAGCGATAGGCTTGGTCGTACAACTGTTCGCAAAATCCCAACAACCAACGTGAACCGCAATTGCTAAGCAACGCCAAATGGAACTCACGGTGTAGTTTTTCCCATGCCGGATTTTCTAAATAGTTTTCTTGGCGTAACGACCGTGGTGTTTTAGACAAGCGGTGCAAAGCCAAAACCACTTTTTCTTCCCACTCTTGCGTGCTGGCTTGCATGGCTTGGGTTAAGGCGAGGGTTTCTACCCAGACGCGTGTTTTGGCCAATTCACGCAAGGCTTCTTCACTGACCGGTGTCACCACAAACCCTCGCTGGTCCATATGCTGCACCCAGCCTTCTGCGGCCAATCGGTTCAAAGCTTCACGGATGGGCGTGGCCCCTGTGCCGTAATGTTCCCGCAGAGATTCGATACCGAGTTTGAGTCCCGGCGCCCAAGTGCCGCTCAACACATCCGCACGCAGGCGTTCGTAGGTGCTAAGCGTTAAAGATGCGACGCTTTCTGGCGCGAGTTCGGTTGTCATGGCGGGAGATATTAATCGATAAAAATTTTAAACAGCTGAAATTATCGATATTATTCAACCCACTGTTCACACCATCTAAGAAGGAAGCACCATGCGTTTTTTGAGCTTTGAGGCCAATGGCCAAGCAGGTATCGGTTGGGTCAA
>RFTR01000020.1 GCA_009923345.1 Betaproteobacteria bacterium | reverse complement strand
AATCCAAGCAAGTGATGTACGAAGCCTTGATCACTTCAGCAATTGATTCAGCCAAGTTGGCAGAAAAAATGGGTTTGGCTCCGCAACAAATTTTGTTGAGTTGCAAGGTCAGTAGCGTGCAAGACTTGATCGCTGTCTACCGCGAGTTAGCCAAGCGTTGTAACTACGCATTACATTTAGGTTTGACCGAGGCGGGCATGGGAGTGCGAGGCACTGTAGCTTCGGCTACTGCCTTATCAATCCTTTTGCAAGAGGGCATTGGCGACACTATCCGCGTCTCGCTCACCCCCGAACCCGGCGAGTCACGTACCCAAGAAGTGGTCATCGCGTCTGAAATTTTGCAAGCATTGGGCATGCGCAGTTTTGTGCCAAGCGTTACCGCATGTCCAGGTTGTGGCCGCACTACCAGCACCACCTTCCAAGAAATGGCCAAGTCGATTGATGATTATTTGCGTGGGCAAATGCCTGTTTGGAAATCGAAATATCCTGGCGTGGAAGGCCTCAAAGTGGCGGTGATGGGGTGTATCGTCAACGGGCCTGGCGAGAGCAAGCATGCGGACATCGGTATCAGCCTCCCTGGTAGCGGCGAGGCGCCAGCTGCGCCCGTGTTCATAGACGGCGAAAAAGCCATGACCTTGCGTGGCGAACATATCGCCCAAGAGTTCCACAAAATTGTTGAAAACTACATTGAAAAGCGCTTCGGCTGATAGGCATTAGGGATGGACGCAGACAACACTTCGCAATCGCAACCCACTCAGGCGCCAGCTAAACCTGCCAAGCCTGCGGCTCTGCACGCTGTCAAAGGCATGAATGATTTGCTGCCGCCCGCATCAGCTCAATGGGAGTGGCTAGAGGACAAAGTGCGCGACCTCATGCAGCGGTTCGCTTACCGCAATTTGCGCACGCCCATAGTCGAACCAACGGCTTTGTTTGTGCGCGGCTTAGGCGAAGTGACCGACATCGTTGAAAAGGAGATGTACTCCTTCGAAGACCGCTTGAATGGCGAGCACCTCACCTTGCGACCAGAAGCTACGGCTGGCGTGGTGCGCGCCGTGGTTGAACACAATATGTTGTACGAAGGCCCTAAGCGCCTCTATTACATGGGCCCGATGTTTCGCCACGAGCGTCCCCAGCGTGGTCGTTATCGACAGTTCCACCAAATTGGTGCTGAAGCCCTCGGTTTTGCCGGACCAGAAGTCGATGCCGAATTGATTGTGCTGGCCCAATCTCTCTGGAAAGAACTGGGCTTGCGCGATGTCTGTTTGGAACTCAACAGCTTGGGCCAGCCTCCTGAGCGTTTGGCCCATCGCCAAGCCTTGATTGCCTATTTAGAGCAGCATATCGACGTACTCGACGAAGAAGCTAAGCGCCGTTTGCATACCAATCCCTTGCGCATTCTGGACACTAAAAACCCCGCCATGCAGGCCGTGGCTGAAGGCGCGCCCAAACTCATGGATTTTTTGGGTGAAGCCTCGCTGGCACACTTCAACACATTGCGCGCTTTGTTAGATGCCAGTGGCGTGACGTACACCATCAACCCGCGCTTGGTGCGTGGCATGGACTACTACAACCTCACCGTGTTTGAGTTTGTGACACAAAGCTTGGGCTCACAAGGCACGATTTGCGGTGGCGGTCGTTATGACTATTTGATAGAGCAAATTGGTGGCAAGCCAGCCCCTGCAGTGGGTTGGGCTTTGGGTGTCGAGCGTGTGTTGGAGTTGCTGAAAGAGCAGGACTTGTTGCCCAGAGCAAACCATGCCGATGTCTATGCCATCGTGCCTGATGCATTGGCGATGCCCGTGGTGTTCGAAGCCCTGCACGCTCTGCGCTGCCAGGGTGTGTCGGTGCAAATGCATGCGGGTGCAGGCGAGGGCTTGGGCAGCATGAAGTCACAGTTCAAAAAAGCCGATGCCAGCGGTGCGCGCTACGCCTTGATATTCGGCGCTGACGAACTCGCCAGACAAGAGGTAACTTGGAAGTCCTTGCGTGATGGCCAAGGCCACCAAGAAACAACACCTCTGAGTACCTTGGAGAACAAATCGACGAACTCAAACACTTTTGGAAGCGTTGGGGCAATCTGATCACATGGTTGGTGATCGGCATTCTCAGCAGCTACGCAGGTTGGATGGGTTGGCAAGCTTGGGTATCGAAACAATCTGCCCAGTCCGCTGCTTTGTTTGACACCGTAGAACGTGCTGCTGTCTCTGGTGACTTGGCGCTGTTTGAGCGCTCAGTGGGTGACATCAAAAGCAAATTTGGTTCGACCACTTACGCACATCAAGCGGCTTTTTTAGCCTCTCGTATTTTTCAAGAAAAATCGCGCCCTAAAGAAGCGCGAGAGCAATTGCAATGGGTGATCGACCAAGCTTCCGATGAGGGTTATCAAGTCTTAGCGCGTTTGCGTTTGTCTAGCTTGATGATTCAAGACAAGGAATACGATGCTGCCCGCAAACTGCTTAGCGCCAAAGTTCCTGAATCTTTCGCTCCCTTAGTGGAAGACCGGCTAGGCGATCTCGATATGCTCGCCAATCAACCTGCTGAAGCTGTAAAGCATTACCAAGCGGCTTGGAAAGCTATGGAACCTAATGCCCAATACCGTCGTTTGATTGCCTTCAAGCTTGCCGCGCTGGGTGCTGATCCTGAAGCGAGCGCGAATGCTTCTGCCACCAAGCCAACGCAGGAAGCTTCTAAGTGAAAGCTGAATTGACTATGCGCGCAGGCCGGCTTGTTTGCTGGGGCTTTTTGGCGGTATTGGCCGCATGCTCGGCCTCGCGTCCTAAGCCCGTAGATATTCCGCCCGTAGCTGTTTTGCAGCAAGCCCGCACTGCGTGGACTGCACAAATTGGCAAGGTCAATTTCCCCTTGTCGGTTGCCGCGCGTGATGACCGCATTGCACTAGCAAATAGCGAAGGCACTGTGGCTATGCTTAATGCCAAAACAGGCAAAGACATTTGGCGTTTCACGCTGGCTAAAACCACTGTCAGTGCTGGTGTAGGTAGCGACGGGCAACAAGTGGCCTTGGTCACCCGCGACAACCAACTGGTGGTGATGCAAGATGCCAAAGTGCAATGGCGCCAAACATTACCCGCACAATCTTTCACTCCACCTTTAGTGGCAGGTCAACGCGTATTTGTGTTGACGGCTGACCGTTCGGTCTTGGCTTTTGACGGCGCCACCGGACAAAAGCTATGGACCCAACAGCGCCTTGGCGAGCCCTTGGTTCTGAAGCAAGCGGGTGTTCTGGCTGCTTTTAAAAATACTTTGTTGGTGGGACTCTCTGGCCGGTTGGCGGGTTTGGATCCCTCTAATGGCGTGATCGTCTGGGAGTCTGCCATTGCCACACCGCGCGGCACCAACGACATGGAACGCTTGGTTGATCTTGTGGGCCCGTCTGACCGTATGGGTGATGTTGTGTGTGCACGCGCATTTCAATCGCAAATTGGTTGCGTAGATGCGCAAAAAGGACAAGGTATTTGGACCCGTCCTTCCGTTGGCGACAGAGGTTTGAGCGGCAACGCCAACTTAGTTGTCGCTCCATTAGCCAATGGTGTTGTGCAAGCATGGCGTCGGGAAGACGGTGAACGCGTTTGGGAGACCGAGAGACTCAAATACCGTGTGCTGAGCGCGCCATTGGTGACGCCAAAGGGCGTAGTGATTGCCGATAGCGGTGGCTTTGTCTATGTCTTGTCTATCTCGGATGGCACTTTGCTCAACCGTATGAAAATGGACGGTGAGGAACTCGCTGCTGCGCCAGTTGTGGCTTCGGACACCTATGTGTTGGTCAGCCGCGAAGGCCGCATCACGGGTTTGAATCTGCCTTGATGCACTTCTTTAGGACAGATCAGTGAAACCCGTTTTGGCCTTAGTGGGCCGTCCTAATGTTGGTAAATCCACTCTCTTTAATCGCTTAACCAAAACCCGCGACGCCATCGTGGCTGACTATGCGGGTTTGACGCGTGACCGCCATTACGGCAACGCCAAAATTGGCAAACACGAGTTCATCGTTATTGATACCGGCGGTTTTGAGCCAGACGCACAAGACGGTATTTACAAAGAAATGGCGCGCCAAACCCAGCAAGCGGTGGCTGAAGCTGATGTGGTCGTGTTTGTGGTGGACGCGCGTGCTGGCATATCTGCGCAAGACCATGACATTGCTAACTACTTACGCCGCCTTGGAAAAATTACCCTTCTGGTCGCCAACAAAGCTGAGGGCATGCAAGAGGGCGCTCAGTTAGTAGAGTTTTATGAACTGGGGCTTGGAGAAGTACTGCCAGTCTCTGCTTCTCACGGTCAGGGTATTCGCAGCATGGTCGAAATGGCTCTCGAGCCTCTGCACTTGGCAGAGCCCGAAGACGATTCCGAAGCAGTTCCTGATGGCACCATCCAACTCGCGGTCGCGGGCCGACCTAACGTGGGCAAGTCCACTTTGATCAATGCTTGGTTGGGTGAGGAGCGCCTGGTGGCTTTCGATTTGCCTGGGACGACACGTGACGCGATCAGCGTACCGTTTGAGCGCAATGGCCAAAAGTTTGAATTGATCGACACAGCAGGTTTGCGTCGTAAAGGGAAAGTGTTCGAAGCGGTTGAAAAATTCTCCGTCGTTAAAACTTTGCAAGCGATTGAATCTTCCAACGTCGTTTTACTGTTGCTCGACGCCACCCAAGGCGTTACCGACCAAGATGCCCACATCGCTGGCTACATCTTGGAAAGCGGCAGGGCAGTGGTGTTGGCGGTCAACAAATGGGATGCGGTAGACAGTTATGAGCGCGAATTATTGATGCGTTCGATTGAAACGCGGTTGGCGTTTTTGAAATTCGCCACCATGCATTTCATCTCTGCTAGAAAACGACAAGGTCTCGGTCCTTTGTGGGGCGCGGTTACCAATGCTTACAAAGCGGCGATGTGCAAAATGACCACGCCCGTTTTGACGCGTTTGTTGTTAGAGGCTACGCAGTTTCAATCACCTAAACGCGCAGGCATGTTCCGTCCTAAATTGCGCTACGCCCACCAAGGCGGCATGAATCCACCCATCATCGTGGTGCATGGCAACTCGCTAGAACATGTGACTGATGCTTACAAACGTTACCTGGAAGGGCGCTTTCGCAAAGCCTTCTCGCTGGAGGGTACGCCACTGCGCATAGAGATGAAGACTTCCCATAATCCCTACAACGATAAAGACAATTAGGGAATAGGGTTGAATGCCACCTGTGGTATGGTGACAACTCTTTTCAACTTTCGAACACGGAGCATATCGTGAACACCGATAACACTAAGAACAAAGGCCAACTTTTGCAAGACCCTTTTTTAAACATCCTGCGACGCGAACACGTCCCTGTGTCTATCTATTTGGTCAACGGTATCAAGTTGCAAGGACAAATCGAATCATTTGATCAATATGTAGTTCTTTTAAGAAATACAGTAACCCAAATGGTTTATAAGCACGCTATTTCTACGATTGTTCCAGGACGCGCAGTGAATTTCAATGCCGCCGATGGCACTGGCAGTTCACCCGAAGTTTGATCGCGTCTCTTTCGTCTGACATTGCCCGGACCATTTTGGTCGGGGTTGATTTTGGTACCCCCCACTTTGACGCCGAGTTGCACGAACTCGGTTTGCTGGCTGAAACGGCAGGTTTAACGCCTGTTGCGCGTATCGTTTGTAAGCGCAAGGCGCCGGATGCCGCTTTGTTTGTTGGTTCTGGCAAGGCCGATGAAATCAAAGAACTCGTATTGATGCATGGCGCTACCGAAATTTTGTTTGACCAGTCTTTGAGTCCCGCCCAACAGCGTAACTTAGAGCGGCACATGGAAGTGGCCGTCAACGACCGTACCTTCCTCATCCTTGAAATATTTGCCCAACGCGCGCGTAGTCACGAAGGTAAATTGCAAGTGGAACTTGCCCGTTTGCAATACCTCAGCACCCGATTGGTGCGACGTTGGTCGCACTTGGAGCGTCAAAGCGGCGGTATCGGCATGCGTGGCGGCCCTGGCGAGACGCAAATTGAGTTGGATAGACGGATGATTGGTGACTCCATCAAGCGCACCCGCGAGCGGCTTGAAAAGGTCAAGCGCCAACGCGGTACACAACGCAGACAACGCCAAAGACGCGATGCCTTCACCATCTCGTTGGTGGGTTACACCAACGCTGGTAAATCCACCTTATTCAATGCCTTGGTCAAAGCACGAGCCTACGCTGCCGACCAATTATTTGCCACGCTAGACACCACCACACGACAGCTTTATTTGGGCGATAACCAAGGGGGCGGGCGCTCGGTGTCGATATCCGACACCGTAGGGTTTATCCGCGATTTGCCCCACGGTTTGATCGACGCCTTTCAAGCGACCTTGCAAGAAGCTGCAGACGCTAGCTTGCTGTTGCATGTGGTGGATGCATCTAACGATAACTATTTAGAGCAAATGGACGAAGTCTATAAAGTCTTGGCTGAAATTGGCGCAGAAAAAGTGCCGCAAGTTTTGGTTTTTAACAAGTTCGATGCCATGTTGGAAGACAAAAAACCCTTGCAAATGCAGGATACTTTTTCCATAGATGGGGTGGATACTCCACGGTTCTTTGTTAGCGCGCAAACGGGCGAAGGCATTGCCTCACTCAGGTCATTCTTAAGTCAAAACCTTGCCGCAACCGCAACTTTTGCGTGAATAAAAAAAATAGCTTTTGCATTTAGGCACAATTCACACTTCATACCAAAAATAACCCATGCGAATGAATTCACAAACAACTCCCAAAACTGCAGGAACATGGCGTTCCAGAGTTCTTGGCGCTTTCAATTTGAATGATGGGCGTTGGGGCCGCGATGAGTCATCGCAAAACAAGCCTGACACCCACAACAGTACGCCGCCTGAAGAAAACAAACCTCCGCAACAGCAACCTCCAAATAATCGGCCTACCGGAAACGGTCCCCCTGACTTGGATGAGTTGTGGCGTGACTTCAATAAAAAGCTTTCTGGCTTTTTTGGTTCCACCAAAAAGGGCAGGGGTGGCGCAGAGCCTCCTGCAGGCGGCAAGCCCGCGGGTCCGAATTTCAATATTGGTAAATTTGGTATCGGTGCCATCTTCGCTGTGATCGTGGCAATTTGGTTGAGCTCAGGCTTTTTTATCGTGCAAGAAGGCCAGCAAGGTGTCATTACTCAGTTTGGCCGTTACCACTCTACGGTCGGTGCTGGTTTTAATTGGCGCATGCCTTACCCCATTCAACGTCATGAATTGGTTTTTGTGACGCAAATTCGCTCCGTCGATGTGGGTCGTGAAAACATTGTCAAGGCCACTGGTCTGCGTGAGTCTGCGATGTTGACCGAGGACGAAAACATTTTGGAAATCAAATTTGCCGTGCAATACCGCCTCACCGATGCACGTGCTTATTTGTTTGAAACCAAAAACCCCACCGATACCGTGGTGCAAGCAGCTGAGACAGCCGTGCGTGAAGTGGTGGGCAAAATGAAAATGGACGCTGCGATGTCCGAAGAGCGTGACCAAATTGGGCCACGTATTCGGGTCATCATGCAACGCATCTTGGATCAATACAAAGTGGGTATTGAAGTTGTTGGCATCAACTTGCAACAAGGCGGCGTGCGTCCCCCAGAACAAGTGCAATCTGCTTTTGACGATGTGCTCAAAGCTGGCCAAGAGCGCGAACGCGCTAAGAATGAAGCCGAGGCCTACGCTAACGACGTCGTGCCACGTGCTGTCGGGGCTGCATCCCGTTTGAAGCAAGAAGCAGATGGTTACAAATCGCGTATCGTGTCGCAAGCACAAGGTGATGCCCAACGGTTCAAGTCTTTGGTGACTGAGTACCAAAAAGCTCCGCAAGTGATGCGTGACCGCATGTACATCGATGCCATGCAACAAATTTATACCAACACCACCAAGGTGTTGATTGATACCAAAGCTGGATCTAATCTCTTGTATTTACCGTTAGAGAAAATCATCCAGCAAGCGGGGCAATCTAACGCTCCTGTTTCCACGCAACCTGCGCAGCCTTTGACCGAGTCAACTGGCAATCCATTGAGTTCCACCGCGCCAGTTGACGCTAGATCGCGGGATGGCCGCTCGCGCGACCGCGATAGCCGTTGATCGAGGAGACACTACTATGAATCAAAACAAAATCGGTTTTTACGTCTCTTCTGCTTTAGCTCTGTTGGCTTTGCTGAGTTCTACTTTGTTTGTGGTGGACCAACGCCAATTTGGCGTGGTCTATTCATTTGGCCAAATTAAAAATGTGATCACTGAGCCTGGTCTCAATTTCAAGTTTCCACCGCCATTTCAAAATGTCAGCTATATCGACAAGCGGTTGTTAATGCTTGATAACGCGGATACTGAACCGATGTTGACGGCTGAAAAACAACGCGTCGTTATCGACTGGTATGCCCGTTGGCGCATCACCGACCCATCGCAATACATCCGAAATGTGGGTTTGGATGAAAACGCTGGTGCCATGCAACTTTCACGTGTAGTTCGAAACGCATTTCAGGAAGAAATCAATAAGCGCACAGTGAAGGAGTTACTTTCTTTGAAGCGTGACGCCTTGCTCGAAGATGTCAAGCGCGAAGTGCTTCAAGCTGTCAAAGGAGCCAAACCTTGGGGTGTCGATGTGATTGATGTACGGATCACCCGCGCAGATTACGTAGACGCCATTACCGAATCTGTCTACCGCCGTATGGAAGCGGAGCGTAAACGCGTGGCCAACGAGTTGCGCTCAATGGGTGCTGCCGAAGGCGAAAAAATCCGTGCCGATGCAGATAGGCAGCGCGAAGTCACTATTGCCAATGCCTACCGCGAAGCCCAAATGATCAAAGGCGAGGGTGATGCTGAGGCCGCCCGCATTTATGCAGACTCCTTCGGCCGTGACGCGCAGTTCGCGAAGTTTTACCGTAGTTTGGAAGCCTACAAATCGACTTTCAATAAAAAGAGCGATCTCATGGTTCTTGATCCCTCAAGCGACTTCTTTAACGCCATGCGCAGCAGTGGTGGTACTTCAGCCGCTCCTAAGAAGTAACAGGGTTTTAGCTATGGAATTGAACAGCGACGTGCTGTGGTCGGCGTTTGGCCTGATGTTGATCTTTGAAGGCCTGTTCCCCTTTCTTTCCCCAGACGGTTGGCGCCAAAAAATGGCCCAACTGTTGGCATTGCACGACGGGCAAATTCGCTTCTTTGGCCTTGTGTGTGTTATCGGAGGTGTTTTAATGCTCTGGTGTTTCGGCTGAGCAGGGATTAAGCCCTGTAAAATCTCTTTTTTAACAGCATCTCCACACCACATGTCTGCTTGGGTCCTGCCGGATCACATCGCTGATGTTTTGCCCTCTGAGGCCCGGCACATCGAAGAACTCCGCCGTCTCTACCTCGATACCGCGCGTCGCTTCGGTTACGAGTTGGTGATGCCGCCTTTACTTGAATACCTCGAATCTTTGCTATCTGGTTCTGGCCGTGCCTTAGATTTACAAACTTTCAAGCTGGTGGATCAACTCTCAGGTCGCACTCTAGGTTTGCGTGCGGATTCAACCCCCCAAGTTGCCCGCATTGATGCCCACTTACTAAACCGCCTAGGCGTCACCCGTCTTTGTTATTGCGGCCCGGTTCTTCATACTAGGCCCGACCGACCTTTCGCGACCCGTGAGCCGCTTCAGTTTGGCGCGGAGATTTATGGCCACGCTGGACTCGAGGCCGATCTTGAAGTGATAGAACTAGCGCTCACCAGCTTGGATGCTGTCGCTTTGCGAAATGTCTCACTTGACCTCAGTGACGCGCGCATTGTCCCCGCGTTGCTCGCCGGCGTATCCCTGGGCACGGATGTGCGTGATGCCTTGCACCAAGCGCTAGCCTCTAAAGATTTAACAGGTATCAAAGAATTGGCTAAAGGGTTACCAGTCCATATCCAAAACGCTTTAATTGAACTGGTGCAAATGTATGGCGATGTCAGTGTCTTAAGCCTAGCTGAAAAAACCTTTGCTGCATGGCCAGGCATCTTGAAATCTATCCAAGAGCTACGACACATTGCGAATGCTTTTAAGCACGTTTACACCACATTTGATTTGGCTGATTTTCGCGGCTATGGCTACTACAGCGGCGTGCGATTCGCTATGTATGTAGCAGGAACAGGTGATGCATTGGTGCGTGGTGGACGCTACGACGAAGTAGGTGCAGTGTTCGGGCGCAAACGCCCGGCGGTTGGTTTTAGCCTTGACTTAAAAGAGCTTGTCACTGCAGTGCCTGCGCAACCACTGAAAGCGGCTATTCGAGCTCCTTGGGGTGTTGAAGGTGATTTACGTGAAGCTCTAGCGCAATTGCGTAGCCAAGGCGAAACCGTAGTTTGTTCCATGCCTGGACACGAAAGCGAAGTCGACGAATTCAACTGCGACCGTGAACTCGTGCACCTTGCGGGCAAGTGGGTCGTTCGCGATCTCCCCCATCCTTAACTTATTTAAAAAATAGACATGCAAATCAGCAAAGGACGTCACGTCGTTGTCGTTGGTACCCAGTGGGGCGATGAAGGCAAAGGGAAATTGGTCGATTGGCTCACCGAGACTGCAACAGGGGTTGTGCGCTTTCAAGGTGGACACAATGCTGGCCACACTTTGGTGATCAATGGTGTCAAAACCGCTTTGCATTTGATTCCCAGTGGCATCATGCGCCCCGGAGTCAAGTGCTACATCGGCAATGGCGTTGTGCTGTCCGCTACTAAATTGCTAGAAGAAATTGCAGGCTTAGAGAAAGCTGGCGTGGAAGTGCGTTCACGCTTGCGCATCAGTGAAGCCTGTCCTTTGATTCTTCCCTACCATGCTGCGCTCGATATTGCGCGTGAAGCTGCCAAAGAAAAAGCTGGAACTGCCAAGATTGGAACGACTGGACGCGGAATTGGTCCAGCTTACGAAGACAAAGTCGCCCGTCGCGCATTGCGTGTGCAAGATCTCAAGCATCCTGATCGTTTTGCAACCAAGTTGCGCGAGAACTTGGAATTGCATAACCACATATTGAAGGATATCTTGCATGCGCCAGCCATTGACTTCGAAACGGTTTACCAAGAAGCCATGGCCTATGCCAAAGAAATTTTGCCGATGATGGCCGATGTGTCGTTAGAGTTAAATCAAGCACACGCCCAAGGCGCTAATTTGTTATTTGAAGGTGCACAAGGCACATTGTTGGATGTGGACCACGGCACCTATCCTTTTGTGACGTCTAGCAATTGTGTGGCGGGCAATGCCGCTGCTGGCTCTGGCGTAGGCCCTAATCTGTTGCATTACATCTTGGGCATTACCAAAGCGTACTGCACCCGCGTGGGTGGCGGACCTTTCCCAACCGAATTAGATTGGGAAAAAGAAGGTACCCCCGGTTATCACATGTCGACGGTAGGTGCTGAAAAAGGCGTTACAACCGGTCGCTCACGCCGATGCGGTTGGTTTGATGCAGCTTTACTCAAGCGCAGCGCGCAAGTTAACGGCTTGAGTGGCCTTTGTATCACCAAGCTCGACGTATTAGATGGCCTCAAAGAATTGTTGCTGTGTGTGGGCTATGAATTAGACGGAAAGAAAGTAGACATCTTGCCCATGGGTGCCGATGAGATCGCGCGCTGTAAACCCATTTACGAAACTATTCCGGGTTGGAGCATTAGCACCGTGGGCGTGACGGATTACGCAAAACTGCCGCCCGAAGCGCAGCACTATTTGAACCGTATTTCTGCCACTACTGGCGTGCCTATTCATATGGTGTCGACCAGCCCTGATCGCGACCACACCATTTTGTTACGTCACCCTTTTGCCGCATAACGCGGCCATCTTTTTAAAGGACTTTCCAACATGTTGACTGAAGACGGCAAGCATCTGTATGTGTCTTACGACGAATACCATAACCTCATCGAAAAGCTTGCAATCAAGATTCACCAATCTGGTTGGGAGTTCGACACGATTTTGTGCCTAGCACGCGGCGGGATGCGACCTGGTGACATCTTGTCACGCATTTTTGACAAGCCACTCGCCATCATGTCGACCAGTTCATATCGCGCAGACGCTGGTACGGTGCAAGGCCATTTAGATATTGCACGCTTCATCACCACACCCAAAGGTGAAATTGCTGGACGTGTTCTATTGGTAGACGACTTGGCAGATACAGGCCATACGCTCAAAGCCGTATTAGACCAACTTAAAAATAACTACAAACCTATTACCGAGTTGCGCAGTGCTGTGATTTGGACCAAAGGCGTTTCGTCATTTGATCCAGATTTCTCGGTTGAATATTTGCCGACCAACCCTTGGATCCACCAACCTTTTGAGGGCTATGACTCAATGCGTCCGGCGGGTTTGATGGAGAAGTGGAAGGTCTAGCCTCCATGGCCAGTAAGCCGCCATCATTGTCGCGTAACACGGCAAATATTCACCATCCCTACCAAGCCCCTGAGGGCTTTGTATCTCCTCAAGTTCCGATTTACAAAGGTTCCACTGTTATTTTTCCCAATACTGCGGCTATGCGTGAGCGGCAGTGGTTGGATAAATCTTCATACACCTACGGACTGCACGGAACGCCCACAACCTTTACCTTGGAAGAACGTCTAGCAAGTCTAGAAGGTGGTACCCACTGCATATTGACGCCCAGTGGCTTGGCTGCCATTGCGCAAGTGGACTTCGCCTTATTAAAAACGGGTGATGAGGTGTTGATCCCTGATAACGCTTATGCCCCGAACCAATCTCTGGCCTCGGGTGAATTACAAAACTTTGGCATCACCCACCAACGATACGACCCACTGAATCTAGATGACTTAGCCCAACGAATTAGCTCCAAAACTCGCTTGGTGTGGTTAGAGGCTGCTGGCTCTGTGACCATGGAATTTCCCGATTTAGTCGCCCAAGTTGCCTTGTGTAAAACGCGTGGTGTTTTGTGTGCTTTGGACAATACGTGGGGTGCAGGTTTGGCTTTCAATTCGTTTGACCTCACGCCGGGGCAGGGCACGGAACCGCTAGGTGTGGACCTCACGATTCACGCTTTGACTAAGTACCCCAGTGGTGGCGGTGATGTACTGATGGGAAGCATCATCACGCGTAGTGATGCTTTGGCACGCACCATCAAATTAAGCCATATGCGTCTAGGAACCGGTGTGGGATCCAACGATGTAGAAACTTTGTTGCGTTCCCTGTCTACGCTAGAAATGCGCTACGCAGCGCAAGACCATCACGCGCGAGAACTCGCCCGATGGTGTGAAGGCCAGTCTGTATTTGCTCAAGTGTTGCATCCAGCGCTCGCGCAGTCTCCTGGTCACATGCATTGGCAAAAACTGTGTGTGAGTCAGCAGTACCCACAAGGCCGCGCCGCTGGTATTTTTAGTGTGGTGGTGGATACTCGGTTTTCTAATGCGCAAGTAGATGCTTTTTGTGATGCCTTGCGCATCTTCAAAATTGGCTATAGCTGGGGCGGCCCCATGAGTTTGGTAGTACCTTACCAAAAACAAAATATACGCACCTTACCCTCACCACATTTACAGCCTGGAACGGTTGTTCGGTTTTGTATTGGATTCGAAGACGTGGCTGATTTGCAGGAAGATATCAAGCAGGCTATTCATGCTGTCTTGGTGTGATGGCACATTAAGTGCTGCTCGTATTTGCAATTAATTCACGCGCTAATAAACGCATAGTGTCTTCGTTTCGATTGATGGCCTCACATACCTTGTGGCTTTCAAACCGTGCAAAGTTGCGGCGCATAGAACTTGCGTAGGTTGGGTCGTAATGCGTTTCCAATAATGCATGGACGACTGGTTCAAATTGACCAAGCTGAACTTGTGATTTCCATTCCTCGACAACAGTTTTGCCACGAATCGCTACCAGAGCATCTAGTCGCCGACAAAATAATTCTGGGTTAGTGACGAAGAAGTTGTAATCTTCCATGAGCAAGGCAACCCGCTCTTGTAGTGGGAGTAGTAGTTCGTGGCAAGGACTGTTTCGCATAGCCAGCATCACAGGTTCTGGGATCGAAAGGTTGCCTACCTTTCGGCTCTCTGATTCAGTGAATACAACGCGCGCTGGGTCAAATTGTTTCAAAGTGTTCCAGACCAACATATCGAAATGCTTCTGACTCGGTTGGGGTTGCCCGGGGATGTGACCTAAAACAGAACTGCGGTGTTGTGCCAAGTCTTCTAAGTCTAGTACTTGAGCACCTTCCATCTTGAGTGCTTGCAACAACCTGGTTTTACCTGAGCCTGTTGGGCCTGAAATAACTTGGTATTGAAAGTTTGACGCAATACGTGCAATGTCTTCTAGCATCGCGGCACGAAACGCTTTGTATCCACCTTCAATCAGATTTATCTTGAATCCAATTTGGCCCAAAACCATTGCTAAAGAGCCACTGCGCTTGCCACCTCGCCAGCAATAAATCAAGGGCTGCCAATTTCTGGGTAAATCCAATACATGGGTTTGTATAAGTTTTGAAATATTGGCGGCCACCAAGGCTGCCCCATGCTTTTGCGCTTCAAATCCGCCCAGCTGCTTATACATGGTGCCAATAATGATGCGCTCTTCGTTGTTGAGAGATGGCCAGTTCACCGCATTGGGTAAGTGGTCAAGCGCATATTCGTCTTCGCTGCGCGCATCGATGATCGCATCGAACCCGCCCGGATGGCCAAGGGTGATACGCATGCGTTGGATGGCCTCAACGGCAGATAAAAGATGGACGCTCACGTTTATCGGTTTAAGTGTTTTTTTATTTCAGGAAGCACGTTAGCTAGCATTTTGGGGTGCACCTCTTCACGCGGATGGATACGGTCATTTTGGAAATTATTGACTGCATCGGGTACATCTGCGATTCCTTTTAGAAGGAAAGGCACCAAACCAGTTTTGTATTTTTTCGACAAATTAGCAAACATCACCGCAAACTTAGCGCCATAGTCTGGACCGTAGTTAGGTGGTATCTGCATCCCCACCAAAACAACTTTCGCATTGACAGCGCGACACGCTTCAATCATGGCCTCAAAATTATTTTGGGTGCTGTCTAAGTCGAGGCCACGCAGCGCATCGTTAGCACCTAACTCAATCACCACCATGACAGGACGCACTTGGTTCAATAAAGCTGGCAAGCGAGAACGCCCACCTGCTGTTGTGTCGCCACTGATACTGGCATTTACAACTTGCACATCGCCACGTTCTTTTTGTAATTGCGCAGCCATCAAAGCCACCCAGCCCTTACCGCGGGTGATGCCGTATTCCGCACTCAGTGAATCACCCAAAACCAAAATTGTGGCAGCCGGTACTGTTCCGGGCGGTGGAGCAGAACCTGGGGGTGGTACTTGATTGCTGGCACTTTGTCCACGTGGAGGGCGAGGGCGTGTGGTAACGACATCGCCTTCTAATCCGGTGCCACTAGAGGAAATCACTTGTCTTTGCGCGTTTGCCGATGCATGTAATAGCCCAGCGACTGCCGTGCATATTCCACCCAAGGTAAAGTGACGCCTTAACATTGCCATGTCCTCTATGAACTTAATTTCTGTTTCGCATGTGTACAAATCGGTGACAGACGCCACCGGCACACTCGACATTCTCCGCGATATCGACTTCTCCGTTCCCGCTCAGCAGTCTTTGGCCATTGTTGGCGCCTCGGGTTCTGGCAAAAGTACTTTGCTGTCCATCATGGCGGGCTTAGACACGCCTAGCCAAGGTACTGTTGTGCTTGCAGGGCAAGATATGTTTGCTTTGGACGAGGACGATCGCGCTGCTTTGCGTGCCAAGCAAATTGGCTTTGTTTTCCAAAGCTTTCAATTGCTGGGCAATATGACAGCATTAGAAAATGTGATGCTGCCTTTGGAATTGGCAGGAATCGGTAACGCTAGAGAGCTTGCAAAGGAGATGTTGACGCGTGTGGGCTTAGCCACACGACTCGGGCATTACCCCAAAGTGCTTTCAGGCGGTGAACAGCAGCGCGTAGCTCTGGCGCGTGCATTCGTTGTTAAACCACAAGTTTTATTAGCTGACGAACCCACTGGCAGTTTGGACCATGCCAGTGGTGAACGCATCATGGATTTGATGTTTGAATTGAACCAAGAGTTAGGAACGACCTTGGTTTTGGTGACGCATGATCCCAAATTGGCTGGGCGATGCGATCTTTATATGACGATTGAGGCAGGACAGAGGGTTTAAGTGGCTAGCCGATAATCTGGCCATGTCTTCTTCCCCTAAAGTTCTTTTCGGTTTTCACGCGGTCGGTGTGCGCCTAAAAACTGCTCCAACCTCTGTCATAGAAATTTATTACGAACCCACGCGTCGCGATGCGCGTATGCGCCATTTTTTAGAGCGCGTGAAAGAAGCTGGTGTGCGTTTGATAGAGGCTGATGCTTTGCGCATTGCCAAATTGGTAGGTAGTCATGGACACCAAGGTGTGGCAGCTCGTGTCAACGAAATCAAGATGGTGCATTCACTAGATGATTTGCTCGATGCACTGGAAGGCAAAGACGCCCCACTCATTTTGGTACTTGATGGTGTGACAGACCCTCACAACTTAGGCGCATGTTTGCGTGTCGCGGATGGTGCAGGGGCGCATGCGGTGATCGCGCCTAAAGACCATGCAGTGGGTGTGAATGCCACGGTGGCCAAAGTGGCCAGCGGTGCTGCAGAGACTGTGCCTTACTTCATGGTGACCAACTTAGCTCGCACGCTCAATGAATTGAAAGAACGCAATATTTGGGTCATTGGCACCAGCGACGATGCACCAAAAACCTTGTTTGATGTGGATCTCAAAGGCCCCACTGCTTTGGTTTTAGGTGCAGAGGGTGACGGTATGCGTCAGTTAACTCGCAAAACCTGTGACGAATTGGTCAGTATCCCTATGCAAGGTGCAGTGGAGAGCTTGAACGTGTCGGTTGCTAGTGCTGTGTGCTTGTATGAAGCATGCAGACAACGCATGCAGTTAAAAACTTAACATCCCTTTAATGGTCAAGCTTTAAATGATTTGAAAAGCACCCAGTAATGCGCCAGCTGTTAGAAGTATGAGCAAGTGGGTATTTGTAAGCCAAACGATCACTGTTGTGACAGCCGCCAATAACCACATCGGCCAGTCTCGTGCATAGTTATCGTGGTTACCGGTGAGTAACCAACCCGTGGCCACCAATAAACTCATCACCAAGGGTGCTAATCCCGCTTTAAACGCCCTTACTTCCTTCAATTCTCGATTGTTATGCGCCCATTGGGTCGAGAAAAATGTCAAAGTGGCCGAGGGAATAATAATTCCCACCATAGTCACCAATACACCTAGCAGAGCCAGCATGACGCAATACAACATATTAGGTTCTGGCGTCATACCCGCAGCAGCATTCATACCAACGTTCCAGCCCATTAGGGCGATGAACATCACATTCGGTCCAGGAGCCCCTTGTGCAATTGCCACCGACGATGTGAATTGGTAGTGCGTTAACCAGTGCTGCTCGTCTACCAAATAGCGATGGATATCGGGTGCTGTCGTGATCGCGCCACCTACAGCCAGTAGCGACAGGGACACGAAATGCATCAATAGCGAAAGCCAGTCTTGAAAGTTCAGCGTAATGCTCATACTGTTTCACTTTTAGTGATGCAA
>RFTR01000190.1 GCA_009923345.1 Betaproteobacteria bacterium | reverse complement strand
TTGCGGATTGTTAATTTCGTGTTCCAAGATGCCCAGATTGGCATCGAAGCGCAATCCTTCTAAGGTGAGTATTTGTGTGCCTTTGCTCAGCATGTCACAACACTCCGGGTTTGGCGCGGAATGCCTCTACCCCAACCGCTTCGCAATCAGGATAAACATCGGGCTTGCGGGTGGAGACACGTGCCGCCATCACGCCGGTGTGCTCGAGTAATCGGTTCAAGATATCGTCACACAAGGTTTCTTGCAAATTGATGTGGCCCTGCGCGATACGTGCATGCACAACAGCGCGGATGAAGTCGTAATCAACGACTTCGTCAATCCTATCGTCTTTAGGACTGGTACCTTTCATTGATACGTAGAGATCAACATCTAGCACGATGCGTTGTGCCGCATGCAATTCAAAGTCGTGGATGCCGATATGCACTTGCACGGTAAAACCACGCAGAAAAAGACGACGGCAGCTTAAGAGGAGTTTGTCGTTCATGGTTTTAAAAGGTCTTCCACTACAAACATGACATCACGTGCCAATGGGACTAAATGTTGACCATTGTCGAAAGAAATACCACGCTTCGCGCCACATCTGCAGGACTGATGGCTTGTTGCAGTAAATTGATTTGTGCAGCACGGTCGAAATTTGTTTGTGACTGTGGGCCGCTTAAATACATCAAACCAGGAGCCACCGCGTTCACGCGCAATGTCGGCGCGAGTGATTGGGCTTGCAGACTGACGGCGCGCTCCAAAGCAAGTTTGGAGAGTGTGTAAGTGAAGTAGTCAGGATTGAGGTTAAACACTTTTTGATCAAGCACGTGGACCAAAGAAGGTTTAGCGCTGTGTATTGGCTGTGCTCCAGTGACGGGCTGTTGATGTAGTTCAGCCAGCCATTTGCCAAAGTGCATGGGTGCCATCAAATTGACTTTAAGCTGCGCCAGTGCTTGGGCCTCATCAAACTTATCACCCGTATCAGGCACAAACAAGGAAGCATTGTTCACAATGCAGTGCAGGTGGTGCCCCGCAGTCTTTAAGGTGGAGTTGAAGATGTTGTGACAACTCTTTTCATCATCCAAAGCGCCTTGCACCGTGATGGCGTCAGCACCCAAAGCACGTACTTCGTCACATACGCCAAGAGCTGCAGATTCAGAGTGGTTGTAATGGCACGCCACATTCCATCCGGCTTTGGCAAATGCCAAGCAGATCTCGCGTCCAAGACGCACACCACCACCGGTAACCAAAGCCCAAGAGCGCATAAAAGTGTTGTGAAGTAAAAATGAAGTGGGGCAGCGCGTTACGATCTGCACACCATGGATTCTCGCCAATTATCGGATGACCCAGAGCAACAGGCCCTTTACACCCTGATCCAACGCAGCATTGATAGAGCGGGGGGCTGGTTGGGCTTTGATCGGTTCATGGCGCTGGCCCTGTATGCGCCAGGTTTGGGCTACTACGCCAACCATTTGCGCAAATTCGGAACAACGCCGCAAAGTGGCAGTGATTTTGTCACCGCGCCTGAGTTATCGAAGTGGTTTGGACGCACTTTGGCTAAGCAAGTGGCCGAGGCTTTAGAAGAAACGCATACTGATACGGTTTGGGAGTTTGGTGCTGGTTCTGGCGCATTGGCGCTTCAATTATTAGAAACTTTAGGCGACAAAGTGAAGCGCTACACCATCGTCGATGTGTCAGGTAGTTTGCGTGCGCGTCAGCAAACTACGTTGGCGGCATACATCGACAAAGTGCAGTGGGTGGATGCGTTACCAGACCTCATCAGCGGCGTGGTGGTGGGCAATGAAGTACTCGATGCGATGCCGGTGCAGTTACTCCATCGAAAAAATGGAACTTGGTATGAGCGAGGGTTGGTGTGGGAAACGCAAGGTCAGGAATTAAAAGTTAGTGCAGAGCGAGTGTCTTCTGCGAATATAGCTTCGCAAAAAATCCTGCAAGCCCTTAAATGGAATGATCGTGTTACAGACGCAAGGCCACCGATAGAGATTGAAGGTGATCACGACTACCTGACTGAAATACATCTACAGGCGCATGCATTTATTCAAACACTGGCAGATCGTTTGCTAGCTAGTCAAAGAAGCACTGGTAAAGGTGGCGCGGTGTTTTTATTGGATTACGGTTTTCCAGAGCACGAATACTTTCATCCCCAACGACATATGGGCACATTGATGTGCCACCAACTCCATCGCGCGGATCCAGACCCTCTAAGCGATGTCGGCGCCAAAGATATCACCGCGCATGTGGATTTCACTGGCATTGCATTGGCTGCGCAAGATGCGGGATTACATGTTTTAGGTTACACGTCGCAAGCGCGCTTTTTGATTAACTGTGGTTTATTGGAACCACTCGCCGAGGCGCCATTAGAAGAAAAAGCCATGGCCCAAAAACTCATCACTGAACACGAAATGGGTGAGTTGTTCAAAGTGATTGCGCTAGGGACGCACGCATGGGAGCCATTGGGTTTCCAGCAAGGCGATCGCTCGCACACCTTGTAGCGTGTAATCGCTTGCTAAGCGATCTCTATAGCTAAAGCAATAGCCGCTTCGCGATCGGCATCTATTCGTTTGCCAATAGCCATGCCTTTAACGCCTTCTTGCAAAGCTTGCGCGCTAATGGCAACGCTATCTACCGACTGGGCTGCAGCTAACAGTTTTAGTAGACGTGGTCTTTGTGGGTAAGGTTTTTCTGTAAAGCCGAGTCTTCCACGTGCATCGCACTCGCAGGCAATCAGAGCTTGGACAAAGCGCTCTGGACGACGCAAAGCGTCACAACGTATAAGCAAACGCAAAACAGCTTCAGCACCAAATTCCAAGCTTTGGTGAATATTGCCGTGTTCACGTGCCACAAGCTCTGCCAGCTCTTTGCATTCAACAGGAACACGCCAGCGTTCGCAGATGGATTGCAGCAATTTGACGCTGCGCTGCTCGTGGCCAATGTGGCGAGGCAAGATGTCTGCTGGCGTTGTTCCTTTACCTAGGTCATGGCATAGACATGCAAAACGTACTTCTAATGAGGCGTTGCATTGCGCGCTTTGGTCCAGCACCATTTCTAAGTGAATGCCTGTGTCAATTTCTGGGTGGTACTCGGCGCGTTGTGGCACGCCATACAGCCGATCGACTTCTGGCAGCAATCGTTGCAATGCGCCACATGCGC
>RFTR01000189.1 GCA_009923345.1 Betaproteobacteria bacterium | reverse complement strand
TTTGCCAACGGGTGACAAAGACCCCTTTGCTTTGCGCCGCCATGCTTTAGGCGTGATTCGCATGTTGCGCGAATCTTCACTCAGCTTGTCGCTGTCGGACATCATTGGCCAAACCGTTGCGGTATTTGGTAGCGCGATCACCGATCCCCACGTGCCGTTAACAGCGTTTTTCTACGACCGCTTGTCCGCCAGTTTGCGTGAACAAGGTTTCTCGGCGCAAGAAGTCGAAGCCGTCTTGGCCTTGCGTCCGCAGGAACTCTCCGACATCACGCGCCGCTTGCAAGCTGTGCGTTCTTTCGCCGCATTGCCTGAAAGCCAAGCCCTCGCTGCTGCTAACAAACGCATTGGCAACATTTTGAAAAAAGCCGACGATGTGCAAGGCGATGTCAACGAAAGCCTGCTCACGGAAGCCGCAGAAAAAGCGTTGTTCCAAACTATGCAGCTGTTAACGCCTGAGGCGCACAAGCAATGGCTGGCTGGCGACTACACCGCGTCTTTGCAAACCCTGTCCGCCTTGCGCACACCGGTCGATGCTTTTTTTGACGATGTGATGGTCAATGCCGAAGACCTTGCGCTTCGTCACAATCGTCAGCGCCTGCTCAAGCAGTTGCATGTGGCTATGAACCAAGTTGCCGATTTGGCGTACTTGGCAGTTTGAGGCAATACACATGATCACCAAACTCGTTATCCTCGACCGCGACGGCACCATCAACCACGATAGCGACGAGTACGTCAAAACGGCACAAGAGTGGACGCCCATGCCCGGGGCGCTCGAAGCGATTGCGCGCCTCAACCACGCGGGCTGGCATGTCGTCGTGGCGTCCAACCAATCGGGCTTGGGCCGTGGCTTGTTCGATGTCGCCGCACTCAACGCCATGCACGCCAAAATGCACAAAATGTTGAGCGCTGTGGGCGGCCGTGTGGACGCTGTATTTTTCTGCCCGCACAGCCCCGACGAAAACTGCAGTTGCCGCAAACCGGCTTCTGGCCTGTTTGAGCAAATCGGCGAGCGCTACGGCATGGACCTCAAAGGCGTGCCCGCTGTGGGTGACCATCTGCGCGATTTGCAAGCTGCCATCGCTGTGGGTTGCGAGCCGCACTTGGTGATGACGGGCAAGGGCGCGCAATACAAAGGCCAAAGCAACTTGCCAAAAGATTTCCCTGCCAATACCCAGGCGCATTTAGACCTCTCTGCATTCGTAGATTGGCTACTTCTCAAAACCCAAGCGGCAGCTAAATCCAGCGCCAAAGCTACGCAAACTTCGCACAGCGCTGGTAGTTCCGCATGATCGCTTTTTTGCGTTCGGTGCTACACATGGCTGTGATGGCCCTCAGCATTGTTCCTTGTGCGCTGTTGATTGTGTTGAGCGCGGCAGTGGGTGTTGGCGCTGCGGCGCGCTACAAGGTTGCGCAGTTTTGGTTGTGGTTAAGCATCCAAGCTGCGCGCGTCATATTAGGTATCGAATACCGAACCCAAGGGTTTGAGAATTTACCCGTGGGCCAAACCAGCCCTGCGATTTTGTTGGTCAAGCACCAGTCGACCTACGAGACATTTTTGATGCCGGCGATCATGCCCCATCCTCTCGCCTATGTGTTCAAGCGTGAATTGCTCTATGTGCCGTTTTTTGGATGGGCGATTGGATTGCTCGACATGGTGCACATAGACAGATCGCAACGTGCCAGAGCCTTTGCCAAAGTCGTTGAACAAGGCAAAGCCTTGCTAGAAAAAGGTGTGTGGGTCATTATGTTCCCTGAAGGCACCCGCATTCCGCGCGGACAACGTGGCGTCTACAAAAGTGGCGGCGCTAGGCTTGCGATTGCAACAGGTGCCCCCGTCATTCCGATTGCGGTGACATCCGCAACGTGCTGGCCTCGCAAAGCCTTCATCAAATACCCGGGAGTGGTGGTAGTGTCTGTCGGCGCACCCATTCCTAGCATTGGACGCGAGGCGGACGAACTTACCAAGCAAGTAGAGCAGTGGATCGAATCCGAAATGCATAGGCTCGATCCAGAGGCCTATGCCGAACCTGTCTTAACAAACGCCTGAGGTTTGACACATGGGTCAGTTCATTCAACGTGTGCTCGACCTCTTCGATCTGGCCCCATCGACTATTGCGGCGCAATTTGTGCATCCACGCGCGAGTCGGCGCATCGCTCTAGCCACGTGCGATGTGGCTTATGCCTTTCGCCGTGCTAAGCGACGCACGATCGGCATGGTCATTGGCCCTGATGGGCTAGAGGTCAGCGCGCCTCGGTGGGTGACAGTCGGCGAGATCGAAGCCACCTTGCACGAGAAAGCCGATTGGATTGTGCGCAAGCTGGTTGAAATGCAAGAGCACCAGCGCCGCTTGGGCGAAGCACGCATCCAATGGCGCGATGGCGTGGTTCTGCGCTACCTAGGCGAGTCCTTGCAAGTCGTACTCGATTCTTCGGCGGTGCTAAAGAAAAATAACGCGCAACTTGAAACTTTGGGTGACCAAAGCGCTGTAAGTTTTGTATTACGCATAGGCCTCCCCATAACCGCTAGCCCCGAGCAAATCCGTGATGCCACCCAAGCGTGGCTCATGCACCGCGCCAAAGAACTATTTGCCGAACGCTTGGACCACTTTGCGCCGCGCTTAGGGGTGGCTTGGAAGCGCTTGTCCCTGAGCAGCGCGTCCACGCGTTGGGGTACCGCGTCGGCAGACGGGGCGATTCGGCTGAATTGGCGCTTGATCCACCACAAACTAGATGTGATCGACTATGTGGTCGCCCACGAACTCAGCCATTTGCGGGTCATGGACCATAGTCCGCAGTTTTGGGACACGGTCAAAAGCGTCATGCCCGACTACCCCGCGCGCCGCCGCTTGTTGCGGGAAGAGCCACTGGCGCCGTGGGGCTAATTTCTTGCCAAGCTGATTTCCCCGTCATAATTGACGTTTACGTAAACGTAAACTAAAACGTTCAGTACTTATGGCCACCTTCTACTCCATCAGCGATTTAGCGCGCGAGTTTGACCTCACCACCCGCGCTATCCGCTTTTATGAAGACATGGGGCTGTTGCAGCCCGAGCGCTCAGGACCTGCCGGCCGTAACCGTGTGTATTCCGGCAGAGACCGCACGCGGCTCAAACTGACCTTGCGCGCAAAACGCCTTGGGCTTTCTTTGACGGAGGCCAAAGACCTGATCGACA
>RFTR01000188.1 GCA_009923345.1 Betaproteobacteria bacterium | reverse complement strand
ATTGAAGAACGCGCCTCTATGTCGCCCGACAGCCTGACCGGCCTAGAAGCCAATTTGCGCTTCTGCCAAAAAGAATCGATGGAGACACGCATCTTTGGCCGTTTGTCTGCATGGCAAAACTGGATTTTTAACCGCCCCAACGCTGTTGGCGAAAAGGGTGCGCTGAAGGTCTACGGCAAAGGCGAAAAAGCCGCATTTGATTTGAACCGCGTTTAATAAATTACCCACACTGGAGCACCCCATGACAACAGGCATCAACTACAGCGAAAAAATCCCGAACAATGTCGACCTCTCAGGCGACCGAACCTTGCAGCGCGCTCTGGAGCAATGGCAACCCAACTTCATCAACTGGTGGGACGACATGGGCCCTGAAGGTTCGACCGATATGGATGTCTATCTGCGCACAGCGGTGAGCGTCGACCCACAAGGTTGGGCGCAATTCGGTCACGTGAAGATGCGTGACTACCGCTGGGGAATTTTTATGAACCCAGGCGAACAAGACCGCAAGATCCACTTTGGTGACCACAAAGGCGAGAGCGTTTGGCAAGACGTGCCTGGCGAACACCGCGCCAACTTGCGTCGCATCATCGTGACGCAGGGCGACACCGAGCCAGCATCCGTCGAACAACAGCGCCACCTAGGACTGACTGCGCCAAGCATGTACGACTTGCGTAATCTCTTCCAAATCAATGTAGAAGAAGGCCGTCACTTATGGGCCATGGTGTATTTGCTGCACAAACATTTCGGACGCGATGGCCGCGAAGAAGCTGAAGCGTTACTTGAGCGTCGCAGTGGCAACGACGATAACCCACGCATCTTGCAAGCATTCAACGAGCAAACCCCTGACTGGTTGAGCTTCTTTATGTTCACCTATTTCACCGACCGCGATGGCAAATACCAGTTGTGTGCGTTGGCGGAAAGTGCGTTTGACCCCTTGGCGCGCACCACCAAGTTCATGTTGACCGAAGAGGCGCACCACATGTTTGTAGGTGAGTCAGGTATTTCGCGCGTGATCCAACGCACCGTCGAGATGATGAACCAACTCAAAACCGATGATGTCAACAAACTGCGCGCAGCAGGCGTGATTGATTTGCCTACGGTTCAGCGCTACATCAACTTCCATTTCAGCGTCACTATCGATTTGTTCGGCGCGGATGAGTCTTCTAACGCTGCTACCTTCTATAGCTCAGGCTTGAAAGGTCGCTATGAAGAAGGCAAGCGCAATGACGACCACACTTTGCGTGGTGAGCATTACAAAGTCTTGGAAGTGGTCAACGGCCAGTTGCAAGAAAAAGAAGTGCCTATGCTCAACGCGTTGAACGAAGTGCTACGTGACGACTACATCACCGACTCGGTGGGTGGCGTCGAGCGTTGGAACCGTGTGATCACCAAGGCAGGTATTCCATTCAAGTTGACCGTTCCACATAAAGCGTTCCACCGCAACATTGGTGCGCTCTCTGGTAGCAAAGTGTCGCCTGATGGGCGCGTGGTGTCTGAGTCGGAGTGGAATGCCAAAGTGGGCGAGTGGTTGCCTACTTCGGAAGACCGTGCTTATGTGGCTAGTTTGATGGGCCGCGTTGTTGAGCCTGGCAAATTTGCGAATTGGATTGCGCCGCCTAACATGGGGATTAACCGTCAAGCTGTGGATTTTGATTACGTTCGGTTTAATTAATAATCATCTGCCATGAACGCCACCACAGAACTCATACAACAGCATCTGATCGACCCCGAGATTTGCATTCGTTGCAATACCTGCGAGGCCACCTGCCCTGTGGGCGCGATCACGCATGACTCGCGAAACTATGTGGTGAATGCTGAGATTTGCAATTTGTGCATGGCCTGCGTGCCACCTTGCCCAACGGGCTCGATTGACAACTGGCGCACGATGCCAAAAGCGTCTGCATACAGCGTCGAAGACCAATTGGGCTGGGACGAATTACCAGCGGTTTTACATGATCCAGCTTCTGCTTCTTCTGCATCAGCGCCTCAAACTTCAACTGCGCAACAAGAAGCAACAGCGTCTTTTGTCGCTTCAGATCCTGCACAGGCGCATGTATTTGAGTCCTCTAGCTACGGATCTACTATGCCACCCTGGTCTGCCGCGCATCCGTATGTCAATTTGCATGGCCCTAAATCTCCGATTACCGCCAAGGTGGTAGGCAATGTGCAAGTCAATGATGCAGGTACCGACAACGAAACGCACCACATCGTGTTGGACTTTGGCGGTATGCCGTTCCCCGTGTTGGAAGGTCAATCGATTGGTGTGATCCCACCCGGCGCGGACGCACAAGGCAAGGCACACCACGCGCGCCAGTATTCGATTGCGAGTCCGCGCAATGGTGAGCGTGCGGGGTACAACAACGTGTCTTTGACGGTCAAGCGGGTGGTGGAAGATCATCAAGGCAAGGCGGTGAAAGGTGTGGCGTCTAATTTCTTGTGTGACGTGAAAATTGGCGATGAAGTCCAAGTCATCGGTCCATTCGGATCAAGTTTCTTAATGCCCAACCATCCTAATTCGCACATCGTGATGATTTGTACGGGCACGGGTAGCGCGCCGATGCGCGCGATGACGGAATGGCGTCGCAGACTGCGCCAAAGCGGCAAGTTTGAAGGTGGCAAATTGTTGCTGTTTTTTGGCGCACGCACCCAGCAGGAGTTGCCTTACTTCGGTCCGTTACAAAAGTTACCCAAAGACTTTATTGATATCCATTTCGCGTTTTCTCGCACTCCGGGCCAGCCAAAGCGCTACGTGCAAGACGCTATGCGTGAACGAAGTGCTGATTTGGCGAACTTGTTGAAAGACAGCAACACCCATTTTTATGTATGCGGTTTGAAGAGCATGGAAGAGGGCGTTGTCATGGCGATGCGCGATATCGCCAATGACGCCGGAATCGGCTGGAATCAAATTGCCCCTGTGTTGAAGCGTGAAGGGCGCTTGCATTTGGAGACGTATTGAGTTCTGCTCTTACCTAGATCTTTGCAAACCAAGGTTGGCGTATGTACCCGTTGAATTTGGTGGCTCTTCACGGATTCGAACCGCGGACCTGTGGATTATGATTCCATCGCTCTAACCGACTGAGCTAAAGAGCCGAGCCTCAAATTATAGCGAGACTGCGGCGAGCGTTTTAAAGTTGTATGGCAAATGTGCCGTTACTTAAGAATTCACAGCGCTCTGCATAG
>RFTR01000187.1 GCA_009923345.1 Betaproteobacteria bacterium | reverse complement strand
CATTGGGGTTCTTGGCCGTATTCGGCTTGTAAATGGCGACCCATCAGCAGGTTGAATTTTTGGTCGGTGCCGCCGAGCTCCAAATCAGATTTCAATGCAACTGAGTCATAGCCTTGCATCAGCGGGTATAAAAATTCATGCACGCTGATGGGTGTTCCCGCTTTAAAACGGTCATGGAAGTCGTTGCGCTCCATCATGCGCGCCACGGTGTATTTGGCAGCAAGTTGGATCATGCCCATCGCACCCAAGGGTAGGCTCCACTCGCTGTTGTAGCGGATCTCGGTTTTTTCAGGGTCAAGTACCAAAGAGGCTTGCTTGTAATAGGTCTCCGCGTTTTCTTTGATTTGCTCTGGCGTGAGCGGCGGACGGGTGCTGTTGCGGCCAGAAGGGTCGCCAATCAAACTGGTGAAGTCGCCAATCAAGAAAATAACTTGGTGCCCCAAATCTTGCAATTGGCGCATTTTGTTCAGCACCACGGTATGACCGATGTGAATATCTGGCGCAGTGGGGTCAAGCCCCAGTTTGATGCGCAAGGGCTGGCCGGTCGCTTCTGATTTGATGAGCTTTTTCACCCATGCGTCTTGGGGGATGAGTTCCTCACTGCCACGCAACGTGACGGCCAAAGCTTGTTGCACCGCATCACTCATGGAGGCAATGCTGGAGGAATTTGTTGCAGGTGATTGATTCATAAAGGTTTATTGCCCAAACGGGTATACTGGCGGGCTGGCTTTCAGGCTGAATTTTAGTCGGCATGCACCCCTTCGGAGAAACCATTTGCATCCACTGATGTTTTACAAAACGCATCCCAAACGCGCGATGGCTGTTACTGCCCTCGTTTTGTCGTTGGCGGGTGGTGGTGCTTTGGCGATTGCTGGGTTGGATGCAACCCTCGACAACACGCCAGTTCGATCGGTGTTGGAGACGGTGACCGCCCTCACGCAGACCAATAACTCTGCCGACAAAGCCTTGCTCTTGTTCCGCTCCGATCTCAGCCGCACCAGCGATACAGCTGACAGTTTGCTCAATCGCTTAGGCGTGAATGATTCGCAAGCGGCAGGTTTCTTGCGCGCATCCTCCGTCGCGCGACAAAACCTGATAGGACGCGCCGCGCGGTTGGTCAGCGTAGAAACCAACGCAGACCACCAACTCAACCGCATGACCGTGCGTTGGGCCAATGATGGCTCCGACCAATTCAGCCGCTGGGTCGTCACACGCGCCGGCGACACATTCACCGAACAACTAGAAACAGCGCCTCTGCAAGTGAACCAGCGCTTGGGCAGTGGCACCATCCAAAGTTCTTTGTTTGCCGCCACCGATGAAGCGAATATTCCTGACAGCGTGGCGGTGCAATTGGCTGACATCTTTGCCGGCGACATCGACTTTCACCGCGCTTTGCGCAAGGGCGATCGTTTCTCTGTGGTCTACGAGTCACTCGAAGCAGACGGCGAAACTTTACGCGCGGGCCGCGTGGTGTCGGCCGAGTTTGTGAACAACGGCAAAACACACCAAGCGTTCTGGTTCAAAGACCCTGAGGCCAAAGACAGCCCCAAAGAAGGGGGTTACTACAACGCTGACGGCGTGAGTTTGCGTCGCGCGTATTTGGCATCTCCACTTGCGTTTTCACGTGTGACCAGCGGCTTCAAAATGCGCTTCCATCCTATTTTGCAAACTTGGCGTGCCCATTTGGGCGTCGACTACGCTGCCCCTGCCGGCACACCCGTACGTAGCGTTGGACGTGGTGTGGTCGACTTGGCGGGCGAACAAGGCGGATTTGGCAACATGGTGATGGTCAAACACGCCAACGGCCACACCACTGTCTACGCACATTTGAGCCGCATCATGGTCAAACGCGGCCAAACCGTCTCACAAAACCAAACCCTTGGATTGGTGGGCGCAACGGGCTGGGCCACCGGACCGCATCTGCATTTTGAGTTCCGCGTAAATGGACGCCACCAAGATCCGCTCACCATGGCGCGTAAAAGCGAGTCCACAGAAATATCTGCTGCGGCCCGCGAGCAATTCAAGCGCCAAGCTTCTCTGGCCAAAGTGGATTTGGCGGCAGCAGCTTCCCTACAAGCCAGCCGCGCTGAGTAAATGTCCGAGCTCTACATCGGCTTGATGTCGGGCACCTCGCTCGACGGTGTCGATGGAGTGTTGGTGGATTTTGCTAAAGAAGACACTTCGCAAGCATCTTCTTCGAAGGCTCAGACACCAACGCATAAGGCTCCATCTGTTAACGCAAATTCGAGCTTGAAGTTAAAAGTTTTGGCGTATGTGGCATTGCCGTTTGAACAAGGCCTGAAGCAAAACTTGTTGGCTTTAAACGCTCCAGCAGACAACGAAATTCACCGCGCTGCGCTTGCGGCCAATGCACTGACCACGGTGTACGCACAAGCCGTGCATGCGTTGCTAGACACCACCCAGTTAAAAGCCACGCAAATCCGTGCCATTGGCGCCCACGGACAAACCGTGCGGCATCAACCCGGCGCCCACGATGGCATTGGATACACCACGCAATTGAATAACCCGTCGTTGTTAGCTGAGCGCACAGGCATCACCGTAGTGGCGGATTTTCGAAGCCGCGACATTGCCGCTGGCGGTCAAGGTGCGCCCTTGGTACCCGTATTCCACCAAGGCGTATTTGCGCAACCCAACGAGACCGTAGGCGTACTTAACATCGGTGGCATTGCCAACCTGAGCGTGCTCCATGCCAACGGAGATGTCATCGGTTTTGACTGCGGCCCTGGTAATGCTTTGATGGACTATTGGTGCATGCAATACCGTGGGCTTGCCTATGACGACGATGGTCAGTGGGCTCGAACTGGTCAAGTACATGGGCCGCTGTTACAAGCTATGTTGTCCGAGCCTTTTTTGCAACAAGCACCGCCCAAAAGTACGGGTCGCGATCTGTTCCACGCCCAGTGGTTGACATCGCACCTCGCAAACTTGAACGACATATCCGCTGCTGATGTTCAAGCCACCTTGACCGAATTAACCGCCCTAGCCTGTGCCAACGATATATTGCGTCACGCCCATACCGCTAAAGAATTGATCGTGTGCGGCGGCGGCGCACTCAATGGGTTTTTAATGGAGCGACTGCAAGCCGCACTTCCCAATTGCAAGGTGCTCTCTTCAACAGAAAGAGGGATGCCACCTCTTCAAGTCGAAGCCACCGCATTTGCATGGCTAGCCCGTCAA
>RFTR01000186.1 GCA_009923345.1 Betaproteobacteria bacterium | reverse complement strand
CGCTGTGGAGTTTTTATTCTTATTCACATTGGCTACTGGCTTAGTGGTGTTGTTTGCTGCAGTCACAGCAACGCGCGAAGAGCGTGCGCGTGAATATGCGGTTTTGCGTGCCTTGGGTGCATCGAACCGCTTGTTGGCGCAAGTGCAACGGGCCGAGTTAGCCGGCGTGGGAGCGTTGGCTGGATTTCTATCAACCAGTGTGGCAGTTGCGATGGGTTGGGGTTTGGCACGCTACGCGTTTGAATTCAATTGGAACCCAAGCCCTTGGGTGCCTTTGATCGGCGCTGTGGTTGGTGCACTACTAGCCTTAGCAGCAGGCTGGTGGGGTTTGCGTGAGGTGCTAAGCCGTCCCGTTGTACAAACATTGCGGCAAGCGCAGTCAGTTTAAAAAGCAAGGGCAATTTGTTGTCAAAAATTAGCGATTAACTAGGTTGAGCTAATAAATTTACCCTGTGTATTGTTCAGCTTGGACCTAGAAGCACCACTAGCGCACCTCCGCCTCCATCTGATGGCTTGGCTTGGACAAAAGCCAATACCTCATTTTTTTGTACCAACCAACGTTGCACTTTGGATTTGAGAACGGGCTCTTTGCCAGGCGAGCCCAAACCTTTGCCGTGCACTACCCGCACGCAGCGCCATCCCATACGTTTGGCATCGCGAATAAATTGCCCCATGGCATTACGCGCTGCGTCGCTACGCAACCCATGTAAATCAATCTGCCCTTGGATGCTCCATTCTCCTTTGCGCAGTTTGCGTGTGACATCGGTGCCAATGCCGGATCGTCTAAAACTTAGTTGATCGTCAGCGTCTAGCAGTGTGCTGATATCAAACTCGTCGCTCATGCTCTCATGCATCACAGCTTCATCGTCTAAATCTTGTTGCAAAGGCCTAGGGGTGAGGCGCTGGGGAGGCGACCATACGCGCTCTTGATTAGCGATGGGAGCCACTTTGCCCACTGCGCGCGTAAATAAATTGCGCTCAGCTTCAGCGCGCTTTTCCGCGGCGATACGTGCTTGTTCGGCTAGTTCTTGTGCCTTAGCGTTGTCAGCTAATTTTTTACGCATGGCATCAAGATCTTGCAAAGACTTGGACTTCATATCAATCCTTCCTCTGCCATCGACAAATATTTACCTTGCGCCACGATGATGTGGTCGCGTACGATGACGTCTATCACTCCCAAGGCTTCTTGCATAGTTTTGGTGAGTTCCATATCTTCTTTAGATGGCCGCACTGATCCGCTGGGGTGGTTGTGTGCCAACACCACGCCATTGGCGCCAAGAATTAAAGCGGTCTTTGCTACCTCGCGTGGATACACCATGGCTTGCGACAGTGAGCCACGAAACATCGGCTGATAGGACAGCAAGCGATTTTGGGCATCTAAAAAAAGCACGGCAAACACCTCATGTTTGAGTTGGGCTAACTCGAGTTGTAAATATTGTTTGACCACAGTGGGTGAGTGCATCACCTCGTTCTCTCTCATTTCTTGCGTCAATGCACGACGCGAAATCTCAAGAACTGCTAGCAATTGTGCCCGCTTTGCAGTCCCGCCCATGCCTTTGTAGCTTTTTAACTCTTGTGCATTAGCATGAATCAGACCTGCAAATCCTCTGAACCCTCGTAAGAGATCGTTTGCTAAATCAAATACAGATTTTCCATGAATCCCAGTGCGCAATAGCAAGGCCAGTAGCTCTGTGTCGGTCAAAGCTGCAGGGCCGAGCGTCAAAATTTTTTCACGTGGCCGCATATCTGGCGGTAATTGTTGGATCGATACCTTGTCTTCCATGGGAGCTAGAGCTTTCTACAATAGGCGTTCTATCAATTCAATACGCCATGTCAGCGCCAACCCAACACCCTACCATTGATCACGGATCTTTTTTAACCCTGCACTACCGACTTTCGGGACCGCAAGGCGATGTGATCAATACGTTTTCTGGTAAGCCAGCCACTTTGTCGATCGGATCTGGCGCCCTGTCACCATCCGTTGAACAACGTTTGCTAGGGCTAGAAGAAGGCGCACACACCACCTTTGAATTGGCGGCCGGTGAAGCCTTTGGAGAACGCAACCCAGACATGCAGCAATGGGTGAGCAAAAAATTACTCCATGAAATGGGTGAAGCAGATGCCCAATATGCAGTGGGAGATGTAGTTCAGTTTCCAGCACCCACTGGCCAAGGTTCTTTCGCAGGTGCTATTCAGCAAGTAACGGATGATTCAGTCTTGTTTGACTTTAACCATCCCCTAGCTGGTAGGGCTGTCACGTTTGAAGTTCAAGTCATTGGAATTTTGTAGAGCAAATATGCATACCCTTAAAGAAATCGTATTGGCTGAACCCCGTGGTTTTTGTGCCGGAGTGGACAGAGCTATAGAAATCGTAGACCGCGCACTTTTGAAATTTGGTGCGCCTGTGTATGTGCGCCATGAAATCGTTCACAACACTTATGTGGTGGATGACCTTAAGAGCCGTGGTGCGATATTCATAGAAGACTTGAATGATGTACCTGCTGGTGCCACTTTAGTTTTTAGTGCGCATGGTGTTCCTAAGTCGGTGGAGGCAGAAGCAGCACGTCGAGGTTTTACGGTTTTCGATGCCACCTGTCCTTTGGTGACTAAGGTGCATGTAGAAGTGGCCAAGTTACACAAAGAAGGGTATGAGTTTGTGATGATCGGTCACAAAGGTCACCCTGAAGTAGAAGGCACGATGGGGCAATTGGTGGATGGCATTTATTTGGTTGAAGATGTAGCAGATGTTGCCCACATTCAACCTAAACAAAACGAACGCCTTGCCGTTGTGACCCAAACCACCTTGAGCGTCGATGACGCAGCAGAAATTACAGAGGCTGTAGTAGCGCGTTTTCCAAATATCCGTCGTCCCAAAATGCAAGACATCTGCTATGCAACCCAAAACCGCCAAGATGCGGTGAAAGTTTTGAGTGCGGAAGTCGACTTGGTCATTGTCGTGGGCAGCCCTACCAGTTCAAATAGCAACCGACTGCGTGATGTGGCGCAACGTTATGGCGCCGAGAGTTATATGGTCGACACTGCCGCAGAGCTGCAACTTGAATGGTTCAAAGGTAAAACCCGCGTGGGCCTTACGGCTGGCGCATCAGCGCCCGACATCTTGGTGCAAGAGGTCATCAGTCGTATGCGCGCCTTGGGTGCTGTCTCGGTACGAACCTTGGATGGAATTCAAGAAACGATTAAATTTCCCTT
>RFTR01000185.1 GCA_009923345.1 Betaproteobacteria bacterium | reverse complement strand
ACATGCAGATGTTTTGACATGTTGTGCATCAACGCGGGCATGCCACCTGCGTAATAAAAATCTTCCATCAAATAGGTGGTGCCGCTCGGACGGATATTGGCAATTACCGGAACTTTACGGCTGGCCGCGTCAAAGTCTTCTAAGCTAATAGCGCAAGCTGGCCCAGCGCGGCGCGACATCGCCACCAGATGGATGATGGCATTGGTGCTACACCCCATCGCCATTGCCACAGCAATCGCATTCTCAAAACTCTTGCGTGTCAAAACGCGCGAAGGCGTGAGGTCTTCCCACACCATTTCTACAACGCGTCGACCACAGGCTGCAGACATACGCGTGTGGTTGGCATCTGCTGCAGGAATGCTGGACGCGCCTGGCAAGGTGAGACCCAAGGCTTCGGCAATACCCATCATGGTGGCGGCAGTGCCCATGGTCATGCAGGTGCCGTGGGTGCGGGCGATACCGGCTTCCACTTCTAGCCATTGCACCTCAGTGATTTTTCCGGCACGGCGTTCGTCCCAATATTTCCAAGCGTCTGATCCTGAGCCCAACACTTTGCCATTCCAATTGCCGCGCAGCATGGGGCCAGCAGGCAAGTACACAAAAGGCACGCCAGCAGACAAGGCACCCATCACCAAGCCTGGGGTGGTTTTGTCGCAACCCCCCATCAGTACTGCACCGTCGATAGGGTGGCTACGAATCAACTCTTCCGTCTCCATCGCAAGTAAGTTGCGATAAAGCATAGGGGAAGGGCGTACAAATGCTTCGGCTAAGGAGAGCGCGGGTAACTCCAAAGGCATGCCACCAGCTTGCAAAATGCCGCGCTTGACATCTTCCACACGTTGCTTGAAATGCGTGTGGCATGGATTGATGTCGGACCATGTGTTGATGATGGCGATAACAGGTTTGCCTACCCAGTCTTCAGGCCCTAAGCCTAATTGCATGGCGCGTGAGCGGTGGCCAAAGGAGCGCAGGTCGTCTGGTTTGAACCAGCGGGCGCTACGTAGGGAGTCGGGGGATTTTTTGTGTGATGAAGTCATACAACGATTCGAGCATTAATCGTTGCATGCGTCAATGATGGAAAAGTCTAGGTGTGTAACCTCGGTGTCGCCACTAGCGCTTCAAATTGGAAAGGTAGTGAGAAAACTCAGCGCCAGTTTCGGGGTGGCGTAGGGCGAATTCAACCGTGGCTTTTAAAAAGCCAATTTTGCTGCCACAGTCGTAACGCACGCCTTCATACGCGTATGCATACACAGCTTCTTCTGCAAGCATGCTTTGAATCGCATCTGTCAGTTGGTATTCGCCACCAGCGCCAGGCTTTAAACCGTCTATGTGTTTGAAGATGGAGGGCGTGAAAATGTAACGTCCCACCACGCCTTGGTCAGAGGGTGCATCTTTGGGTTCGGGCTTTTCAACGATTTGCGACATCTTGGTGAGTCTGTCACCTGCAGCGGTGCCTTTGACAACACCATACGATTTACTTTGCTCGGGCAGTATTTTTTCAACAGCCACGATAGAGCTACGGTAGTGCTTGAACACATCAACCATTTGTTTTAACACGCCGGGTTGGTGGTCTAGTAAGTCGTCTGCCAAGATGACAGCAAAGGGGTCGCTCCCTACCAATTTGGCAGCGCAGTTCACGGCGTGACCCAGACCTAACGCTTCGGGTTGACGGACATAAACGCAATTCACATTAGCCGGCTTGATATTGCGCACCAGCTCCAAAAGCGCTGTTTTGTTTTTTTGTTCTAACTCGTGTTCGAGTTCGAAAGATTTATCAAAGTGGTCTTCGATGCTACGTTTGCTGCGGCCCGTCACAAAAATCATTTCGGTGATGCCAGCTTCAATGGCTTCTTCGACCGCATATTGAATTAAGGGCTTATCCACGATGCACAGCATTTCCTTAGGACTTGCTTTGGTAGCAGGCAAAAAGCGGGTGCCAAGGCCAGCGACAGGAAACACGGCTTTTTTGATGTCGTTCATAGAGTTTTGAGCAGTTTTAAGGTGTTTTGGGGACTATATCTTTGGGAAAATCAACGTGGATTTGTATTCTGTAATACATAAAGAGCGTACCAGTCATGAAATATTAATCTGTCAAAATGACATATTCGAGAAAAATTAGTTAAAACTTATGAAAATTTCCGTTTTTGGCACTGGTTATGTAGGCTTAGTCCAAGGTGCAATTCTCGCTGACGCCGGTCACCAAGTGATATGCGTGGATATTGATGAAGCCAAACTCGCTCGCTTACGTAAAGGCGAAATTCCAATTTTTGAACCTGGTTTAGAACCTTTGGTGAAAGCCAACTTCACTGAAGGCCGCTTGCAATTCACTTCCAATGCGGCGGAAGCCATTGCCCAATCTGAAATTCAATTCATTGCTGTGGGAACACCGCCCAATGAGGACGGTAGCGCTGATTTGCAGCATGTCTTAAAAGTTGCCAAAACCATCGCCCAACATATCGATGGCTATGCGGTGATTGTTGATAAATCGACCGTACCTGTAGGTACTGCAGACAAAGTGAAAGAAGCCGTCGCGCAGGTATTGAAAGAGCGCGGCGTTAATTTTGAATTCGACGTCGTGTCTAACCCTGAGTTTTTAAAAGAAGGTGCAGCCGTTGTCGATTGCCAGCGACCAGACCGCATCGTGATTGGCACCGATAGCCCGCGCGCTGAAAAACTCTTGCGTGAGTTGTATGAGCCTTTCAACCGCAACCATGACAAAATTTTGGTGATGGGTGTGCGCAGTGCAGAGTTGACCAAGTACGCTGCCAATTGCATGTTGGCCACCAAGATCAGCTTTATGAACGAGATGGCGAACTTGGCCGAGCGTTTAGGCGCTGATATTGAGGACGTCCGCCAAGGTATTGGCAGCGACTCGCGTATCGGATACCACTTTATTTATCCTGGTGCTGGTTACGGTGGTAGTTGTTTTCCCAAAGACGTAAGCGCGTTGGTGCACACGGCCCAGCAACTTGGTTTCCAGCCCAAATTGCTTGAAGCCGTAGAAGCGCGTAACCATGACCAAAAACGCGTTTTATTTGACAAAATCAATACGTATTTCAAAGGTAACCTCCAAGGCAAAACTATCGCCTTATGGGGTTTGTCTTTTAAACCCAATACCGACGATATGCGCGAAGCGCCTAGTCGCATATTGATGGAAGCTTTATGGCAAGCTGGCGCTAAAGTGCAAGCCTATGACCCAGCAGCGATGGAAGAGGTGCAGCATATCTATGGTGCACGTGCCGACCTTATGTTGTGCGGTACCAAAGA
>RFTR01000184.1 GCA_009923345.1 Betaproteobacteria bacterium | reverse complement strand
AAATTTGAGATCTGAGTAAAACTGCTCAAGATAGGCGTTGTGATAGCCGCAATGTCTGCAGTTTCCATTGCGCCAATACTCTCAGCAGAGAGACTGTTTAATTGTTCAAGGGTCAGGGATTTAACTTGCGCAGTTGTTAATGCCGCGACTTGACTTGAATTCAAGTAACTTATCTGATCAGTGCTCAGGTTTTTTATCGCTGTTGTTGATAAGGATTTAACTAAATCCGTTCCAAGTCCAGCAATTTGACTTGAGCCAAGCCCTGGTATTTGGTTTGAAGTCAGTAAGGCGACGCCAGGGCCTCCAAGGCCAACAATTTGTGTCGAAGTCAAGCTAGCTATCTGATCTGATGTCAATGCACCGATTTGAGAGCTAGTGAATGCATCAATTTGCGATACATTGAAATTGCTAATTTGTGAAGTGCTGATTGCTGCGACTGTGGCTGTAGGAAGGGCAGCTATGCTCGCGCTTGTTAAAGCTTGTAGAAGATCTGTACTCAAGTTATTTAATTGGGTTGAGGACAGTGCCGCTACTTGACTGGTAGTCAGTCCTTGAATTTGAGCAGTGGATAGGTGGTTAATTTGATCTGTTGTTAAGGCTGATAAAGCAGTAGTCGTGATAACCGCAACCTGTTTGCTAGTTAATCCCAGTGAACTTAGAGCAAATAAAGTTGAAACCTGTTGGGTACTCAAAGCGCCAAGTTGTGATGAGCTAAGCGACTGAATTTGTGAATTATTGGAAGCTAAAGCTTGCAAGTCAGCCGTCTCAATATTGGATATTTGTGAGGTTGTAAGCGCAGAAAGTTGCGCCGTGGTCATGGCTTGAAATTGAGAGGTTGAAAGAGCAGCAATCTGTAGCGGGGTCAAACTAATGACTTGTTGGCTTGTCAAGGCCGCAATTTGTGTGGACGTCAGGCTTTGTAGTTGATCCGTTTTCAAAGCGCCAATTTGTGTTTGAAGCAGACTACTAATTTGTGTAGTGGAAAGGGTTGGAATCTGACTGGTCTTGAGTTCTTGCAATGCAAGGGTAGTCAATGCCGTCAATTGGGCGGAACTTAAAAACGGTAATTGATCTGTACTTAAAGCTCCGATGGACCCTGTAGGCAGTGCGGCAAGCTGTGCAGTCGTTAAACCCGGAATGGATTCAGGCTGAATGAGTGCGAGTTGTGCAGTAGTGAGCGCCGAAATCGTTGCAGTACTGAGGGCTTTGATGCCATCAGAATTTAATGTTGCAATGTCTGTGGAAACGTCGGGCAAAGCTGTGCTGTAAACAGCACTAGCGCTAGAACTAACCGAAGTTGTAGAAGAAGTTTGCATTTTGGCATGCCCATAAATAAACCTAACCACACCTAAGCAATAAGAATGCCAGCTGAAATTGCCCTGATTGCCGACATTACTAAATCCGTAAACTAATGCAATATCGTGCATTTCTTCAATAAATTGCATTAAAGTGCAGGCATGATCGATCCAGATAGCAATTCCCGTCACCCTTTTCTAGCCAGTTTGGGCGAACGGGTTCGCATGTTGCGTGCGCGCCGCGGTATGACCCGCCGCTCAGTAGCGCTTGCCGCGCAGGTGTCGGAGCGGCATTTGGCCAACTTGGAGGCGGGCAGCGGCAACGCTTCCATATTGATACTGCTCCAGGTCGCCCAGGCCCTGAATTGCTCGGTGGTGGAGTTGCTGGGGGATGTAACCACATCATCTCCAGAGTGGCTACTTATAAGAGAGCTGCTTGGCGGACGCAACGAGGCGCAGTTGCAGCGGGTTCGCTGCAGCATTGCCGAAATGTTTGCGGACCATGGCGATGAAGCGGCAAGATTTCGCCGCATTGCTTTGGTGGGGCTGCGAGGTGCCGGTAAGTCAACCTTTGGAAAGCGTCTGGCGGACGACTTAGGCTGGCCTTTTGTCGAGTTAAGCCGCGAGATTGAAAAATACGCTGGCTGCAACATCACGGAGATCCATAGCCTTTATGGTGCCAATGCCTACCGCCGTTATGAAAAGCGCGCCCTAGAAGAAACCGTCCATAAATATAAAGAGGTGGTGATCGCTACGCCCGGCGGTTTGGTGTCAGAGGCGAGTACTTTCAACGAAACCCTGAGCACGTGCTTCACGGTCTGGCTCAAAGCCTTGCCCGAGGATCACTTGGGCCGCGTGGCAGCTCAAGGCGATATGCGACCGATGGCAGGTAGCGAAGAAGCTTTGGAAGACTTGAAGCGCATCTTGGACGGTCGTTCGGCCTTTTATGCCAAGGCTGACATGGTGTTTGACACCAGCGCGCAGCCTTTGGACGAGAGTTTTGTGGAGTTTCGGCGGCAAATTTGTGGAGCTTTGAATCTGGCCGGCTAATTACCAAACCTACTAAGTCAGTCGGAAGTGAATTAAAGTGCATTTACTATTTCCTAAATATGCACTATGATGCATTTACACGAGGAGACACACATGCACAACACCGCAACAGTGAATTACGAAATCGACCCCAGCCAATACCAGCACTGGTCGGTCAAATACGAAGGCGAAGTCGCCACCCTGCAACTCAATATCAACGAAGACGCGGGCATCCGTCCTGGGTACAAACTCAAACTCAACTCCTATGACTTGGGCGTAGACATTGAATTGCATGACGCTTTACAACGCATCCGCTTCGAGCACCCTGAAGTCAAAAGCTGGCGCAAACATCTTTATGTTGGGGCTCTCCACCCACGCATGGAAAGTCAACTTTTGTAAGTTCACCAACGAAACCCGCAACGGCATTGAAGACTCCAGCCGTCATGACGGTTTGAAGTTCATCGCCGCTGTCAACGGCGCATGCGCCGGCGGCGGCTACGAATTGGCCTTGGCCTGTGATGACATTGTGTTGGTCGATGACCGCTCGAGCAGCGTCTCCTTGCCCGAAGTGCCTTTGCTTGGCGTATTACCCGGAACAGGTGGTTTAACCCGCGTCACCGATAAACGCAAAGTACGCCACGACCACGCCGATATTTTTTGTACCAGCGTGGAAGGCGTGCGCGGCCAACGCGCGGTCGATTGGCGTTTAGTCGACGAAATCGCCAAGCCCGCTAAGTTTGCAGAGGCTGTGCAAGCACGTGCCACCCGCTATGCCGCGCAAAGCAAACGCGCTGGCGCTGCATCTGCAGGCAAGGGAGTGAAGTTGACGCCTTTGAACAAAACCACTAGCGAGGACGGGCTGACTTACGAATATGTGCAAGTCGCGATTGACCGAACAAAACGCACAGCAACGTTTACCGTTCATGCACCTAAATCTGCAGTGCCTACAACTATCGCCGGCATCGAAGCCGCTGG
>RFTR01000183.1 GCA_009923345.1 Betaproteobacteria bacterium | reverse complement strand
TGACACAGGCGACTTGCGTTGATGGCAGATTAGGCGCTTGGCGGCGGAACATAGCCCTGCACCGCATCCGCACCATCGCCAAAGAAGTGTTTTTCCATCTGGCGTTTCAGATATTCGCGGGCGCGCTGATCAGCCAAGTTCAAGCGGTTTTCATTGACCAACATGGTTTGTTGTGTCATCCATTCCGCCCATGCTTTTTTGCTGACGCTTTCCCATAACTTCTTACCCAATTCGCCAGGGTAGGGAGGAAAGTCGAGGCCCTCTGCTTCGGTGCCGAGTTTGATGCATTGAACTGTGCGTGCCATAGGGGTAATTCTTGAAGAAAGTGAAAAACAAAGACGCACTGTAGCAAGGTTTGCTTTTGTCTTGCCGTGTGCAGGGTCTGTTAAGGGCTAGGTGCCCTTTAACTAAATGACCCGGAAATGGTGCGTGCCGTCGCGCCCCAGTTGTTCGACCAAGCCGAACTCCCAATCTAGATAGGCTTGCATCGCAGCAGCAGCATTATCGGTGCCCTCATAGGGACGGCGATAGCGGTCTACGCGCTCAACGGCCATTTGCCGATCGCCGGTTTGCAATGTGTTGCCAGCAGCCGCCCAAGCGGTGTTTCCGCCTTCTAGCCAAACGACGTCGACACCAGCTTTAGACATGGCTAGAACATCTGCGACAGCAAAGCGGGAGGCGTTTCCGTTGTGGCACGTCAACACGTAACGGTGCCCTTTGTGGGCGGCGATGAGGCTTTGTTTGAGCTCGCTGCGCAACACCCACCAGGCGTTTTGAATATGGCCTTTGACAAACTGGGCGCTGGAGCTGAAGTCCAGCACCACGGTGTGGCTGTTGCGGTCTGCTAGCCAAGCTTTGACCTGCGCAGGCGTAACTTTGGTAAGTGGGCCTTGCGAGTCAGGAATGGCTGGCGTTTCGGTGTCATTGCTGGCAAAGTCTTGCGTCTGCAAGCCTTCCAACACAAACACCTCCCACCCCATTTGCGCCAACCAAGAGGCCGACATATTGGCCCGCACGCCTTCGGTGTCGCACAACACAATGCGCGCACCGCGCACAGGGGCGTAGTGGTCAGTCTCTTGCACGAGTTGACCGCCAGGGGCGCTTTGCGCACCCATGACGTGCCCCGCAGCAAACTCTTCGGGGGTGCGTACATCAAAGAAATAGGTGGTGCGTGTTGTCTCAGCGAGCCAAGTGAGTAATTCGTCCATGCGGGCACGACCCACGCCAGCGCGGTAGGCCACTGCTTTGGCGGATGCAGCGGCTTGTTTTTGGGTAGCTTCATCTACTTCAGGAAAACGTTGGGCAGCGCCTTGCACCAAAGATTGCCCTGCCAAAGTCCATCCGATGGTCCCGTTGCGTAGCGCACTGACAGGGTTGGGAATGCCAGCATTGATCAGCGACTGCGTACCGATAATGCTGCGTGTGCGGCCGGCGCAATTGACGATGATGCGCGTTGTCGCCTTTGGCGCCAAAGTTCGCGCGCGCAAAACCAATTCCGCCCCAGGCACGCTGACGCCCTTGGGAATGCTCATGGTCTGGTACTCATCAAAACGGCGGCTATCGAGCACCACCACGTCGGCGTTGGCATCTATCAGCGCTTTGACTTCTTGCGCAGAGAGCGAGGGTGTATGGCGCACAGACTCCACCAATTCACCAAACGATTTACTGGGTACATTGACATCGCGAAACAATTCACCGCCACCATCTTTCCAGCCCGGCAAGCCACCAGCGAGCACCGTGACTTGGGTATAGCCTAGGCGTTTGAAAATGCGTGCAGCGGGAAGGCTTAAGTCCTCTCCCGCAAGATTGCTGCCGTAGACCACGATGGGGGTATCGCGCCTAGGAATGCGCGTCCAAGCTTCTTGTTCGATGCGCCCTAAGGGCATATTGGCGGCAAACAAGGGATGCGATTGTGCATAAGGATCTTCTTCGCGCACATCGACCAAAGCGATTTCGCGTTTTTGCAAAAGTGCGTTGCGCACTTCTAAAAACGTGGTGACGTCGAAGCCGCCAGGCAGGTCTTTCAACGGGTTGCTATAGCCAGAAATGAATTCTTTGACCGTGCCGTCTTCGTGGAAAACGTGGCGGCGCACCTTGCCGATATTGGCGCCATACACATGGATGCTGATGGTGGTGTCGTTGTCCAAAGCGTTCCAAACGCGGTGCACATCGCCGATATGGGGGGAGACGGGCTCGACTTCGCCCATTTCAAGGCGTTTCTGGGCGTTGCTGGCCAGCCAATGTCCTTGTGCGTCTTTCACAAAGGGCTGGCATAACTCGGCTCCACGTAACACACCCACCAAACCCCAGACCGTGTGGTCGTGGATGGGGGTCGACTGGCCAGGCCCCCAAACAAAACTCACAACCGAGAAGCGGTCGTCGGGGTCGGCATAGAGCAAATACTGTTGGTAGCGCTCGGGGCTGGGTTTCGCAAAAGTGTCTGGTAACCAATCGTCTTGTTGGATCAACTGCTTCAGCAAAACCGTGGCAAGCTGCAAGATGTCTGCTTCGACTTGGGTGCGTTTGAGCACATCGTCCAGCTGTGCAACAAAGTGTTGTAGTCGGGGCGTTTGCGTCAAATCGGGCAGTTGCAGGGTCATATAAAGGTATCGGCTCTCAAGCCAGATGCTTGACCAACACAAGGCTCTTGCGGTCCCAGTTGTATTTACGCTTGCGCGCTTCGGGCAACCAATCGGCATCAACTTGCACAAAGCCACGCTTCAAGAACCAATGGGTGGTGCGCGTGGTCAGCACAAAAATGCTGGTCAAACCTTTGTTGCGCGCACGTTGTTCGATACGCTTGAGCACCTTCTCGCCATCGCCTTGGCCTTGCGATTGGGGGGAGACCGTCAAAGCGGCCATTTCACCAGTGTGTTGGTCTAAATACGGATACAAAGCCGCGCAGGCAAAGATCACGCCGTCATGCTCGATCACGGTGTATTGGCCGATGTCACGTTCGATCTCGTTGCGATCGCGTTTGACCAAGGTGCCGTCATTCTCTAGCGGTTCAATCAGTTGCAAGATACCGCCGACGTCTTCGTGGGTGGCTTCGCGCAGGCTCTCGAGTTTTTCGTCGACCACCATGGTGCCGATACCGTCGTGGGTGTAGACCTCCAGCAACAAAGCGCCGTCGACTGCAAAGGGCAAGATGTGGCTGCGTTCCACGCCACCTTTACAAGCTTTGACGCAGTGCTGGAGGTAAAAAGCCAAGTCGGATGGATCGGTCGTGGCGGGCAGGGTGGAGAGCAGCTTTTCAGCAGCGTCTAAAGGCAACTCGGTATCGATAGGGTTGTCTTCGCTTGCAGGCTCGGTGGGGCGCACGCGCAGTCC
>RFTR01000182.1 GCA_009923345.1 Betaproteobacteria bacterium | reverse complement strand
ATTACCTGATATATAGAGGCATCGGTCGCATATCGTCCTCTGTCAGCAGGCGAGAACAACACCTCGCCTTGGGTTTCTTGCACCAGTCTTGCCGCGAGTCGGCCCGCTACTTCATTGCTAGCGTGTGCGATGTGTTCGTATGTTTTCTCTGGAGTGGATAAGATCGCGTTATTCATCTGGCTATTTTGAATCTAAAAAATAACAAATCGTTTGGAGATTCCACTTTTATGTTAAAGCTTGACTTCCACCCTTCTGGCCGTCACTTCCTGCAAATTCCAGGACCCTCACCAGTACCTGATCGTATTTTGCGCGCCATGAGTTTGCCAACGATTGACCACCGCGGACCTGAGTTCGCTACGTTGGCTTACAAGGTCATCGCTGACATGCAAAAGATTTTCCAAACGCAGCATCCCGTGATGATTTACCCAGCTTCGGGCACAGGCGCTTGGGAGGCTGCATTGGCCAACACCTTGAGCGTGGGAGACCATGTGTTGATGTACGAAACTGGGCAGTTCGCCACTTTGTGGAACAAGCTTGCTACCCGCTTAGGCATTAAAACGGAATTCATCGGTATGCCAGGCCTTGAAGGTTGGCGCCACGGTATTCAGGCCGATTTGATTGAAGCGCGCTTAAAAGCAGATACCTCGCACACCATCAAAGCGGTGTGCGTGGTGCATAACGAAACTTCGACTGGCGTGACCAGCGACATTCCAGCTGTGCGACGAGCAATGGACAACGCCAAGCATCCTGCCTTGTTATTGGTGGACACCGTTTCTGGATTAGCAGCGATTGACTATCGTCATGATGCATGGGGCGTGGACGTCACCGTTGGTGGTTCACAAAAAGGACTCATGTTGCCTCCAGGCTTAGGTTTTAACGCCATATCGCCCAAAGCGATTGAGGCGAGTAAAAAATCCACCATGCCGAAATCATTTTGGGCTTGGGATGAAATGATCGAGTTCAACAAAACGGGCTACTTTCCATCCACACCGAACACCAATTTGCTCTATGGCTTGAGCGAAGCCTGCGACATGATTCTGGGCCAAGGATTAGACGTGGTGTTCAAGCGCCACAAGCGTTGGTCTGCGGGTGCTTGCGCTGCGGTCACTGCGTGGGGGCTTCCTATTCAATGTGCTGATCCTGCTTTGCACTCTCCTATATTGACTGGCGTGATGACGCCTGAAGGTGTGGATGCTGACGCCGTACGTAAAGTCATCTACGAGCGCTTTGATTGCTCGCTTGGCACAGGTTTGGGTAAGGTCAAGGGGCGTATGTTCCGTATTGGCCATTTGGGCGATTGCAATGATTTGACAGTGATCGCTGCAGTGTCTGCTTGTGAAATGGGACTCAAACTTAGCGGCGTTAAATTGGCGGGCTCTGGTGTGCAAGCCGCTATGGATTACTTTTCGGCACATCCAGTGCCAGCATTGATTCGATAAAACTCAATATTTAGGAGACGCTATGCAAAGAAGACAACTATTACAAGTTGGAGCGGTCACCGCCGCAACGTTGGCCGCGCCTATCATTAAAGCGCAGTCGCTGCCATCGGGCCCTATTCGTATCGTCGTTGGGTTCCCACCTGGTGGTGGAACTGATGCATTGGCGCGCGTGCTAGCGCAAAAACTCCAAGCGATGTGGAATATCAACATCGTGATCGATAACAAGGCTGGTGCAGCGGGCGTGATTGCTGCAGACTATGTGGCCAAGCAACCCGCTGACGGCAATACATTGCTCATGGCGCATATCAATAGCCATGCCCTTGCCACCAGCTTGCAGCCCAAACTAGCCTACAACGTAGAGCGCGATTTCTCGCCCATTGGTTTGGTGGGCGTCACGCCTAATCTGTTGATTTGCAACGAAAACCAACCCGCCAAGTCAGTCAAAGACTTGGTGGCTTTGTGCAAACAAAACCCCGGCAAAATTAGTTTTGCCTCTGCAGGCGGTGGATCTGCCCAGCACTTGGCGCTAGAAATGTTTAAGTTGCGCGCTGGTATTGACGCTTTACATGTGCCCTACAAAGGCTCAGGCCCGGCTTTGACCGATTTAATTGGCGGGCAAGTGCAATATTGTTTTGAGACCATGACATCGGCTACGCCCCATGTCAAAAGCGGCAAAGCGATTGCGCTGGCTCAAACGCGAACCAAACGTGCCAAGGGACACCCCAGTGTGCCGACCATGGACGAGCAAGGATTCGCAGGCTTTGACGCAACCACTTGGTACGGCCTAGTAGGTCCCGCTAAATTGAACCCTTCATTTATCAAACGTATCAATGAAGATATGAATAAAGTCATGTCGATGCCTGATGTGATTGAAAAGTTTGAACTCTATGGCGCAGAAGATGGTGGTGGAACACCGGAGCGCTTTGCAGACTTTATTCGTAGCGAAACCCAAAAATGGGCAAAGGTGATCAAAGACGCAAAAGTGCAAGCGGACTCTTAATCCACCTGCATTGCTATAAAAATTTGCTCAGCGCAAATTAACTCCACAAGCCTTTGTAAAACATATAGGCCGCCAGCACATACAAGACGCTGGCAAAGGTACGTTTGAGTTTTTTCACAGGCAGCATATGCGCTGCTTTTGCGCCTAACGGTGCCGTAAAAACACTGCATAGCGCAATGACTACCAAGGCTGGCACCCAGATGTAACCAAATGCATCGTCCGGCAACCCTTGAACTGTTTGACCGCTGATCACATATCCAAAGACATTAGCCACGGCAATGGGGAAACCAAGTGCTGCACTGGTGGCCACTGCGTTATGGATCAGTACATTGCACCAGGCCATAAATGGCACGCTGATAAAACCGCCGCCAGCACCGACTAGGCCCGATAAAAATCCAATCGCGCTACCGGCGCCAACCAAACCTAATGTACCTGGCACTTGTCGCGATGGCGCAGGCTTTTTATCCAAAAACATTTGCGTGGCAGAGAAGCCCACAAACAATCCAAAGAAGATAGCGAGATTCGAGCCTTTGAGTAATGCAAACACCCCCATGCTGGCAACCATGCTGCCGAGCACGATACCGGGCGCCAAACCTTTTACCAAATCCCACCGCACCGCGCCGCGTTTATGGTGGGCACGCACACTTGAAATAGAAGTAAATATGATCGTCGCCATCGATGTCGCGATGGCCATCTTGACGGCGAGGTTGTCGTCAACACCGCGTTGCGACAACAATATGGTCAGGAATGGCACCATCACCATGCCGCCTCCAATACCCAGCAAGCCCGCTAAAAAACCTGTGCATATGCCAAGCGCGGCGAGTTCAATTAAAAGTTGCAACTGGAGGTCCATAAGGGTGGGGATGAAGAGTCGGGTGTAGTGAAGGTGTCTGCAAGGGCCTCAAGGCCGGCATCCTGAACCGGGGTTCAGGTGGGCGAGGTCAGATTGACG
>RFTR01000181.1 GCA_009923345.1 Betaproteobacteria bacterium | reverse complement strand
GCCACTTTGCAAAGTGGCCAATCATTGCTAGTGAGATCGACCGACCCAGGTTCTATGCGCGACTTTGCAGCTTTTGCCAAACAGACTGGTAACGAGTTGTTATCGCAAGAGACAGTGGGCAATGATTTTGTGCATGTTCTGAAACGTCGTTGAAGCTTCTCTGCAACCGCACAAAGGCTGCCAACGCAAGTTAGGCGGCCTTTTATTTATCTAAATGCGCCAACTGCGCACGCACCTTTGCCAACATCGCAGTAAATTCATCAACCCTTTGACGCTCTTGCGCAATCACTTGAGTCGGCGCTTTGGCTACGAAGGCTTCATTGCTCAGTTTCACGCCGGCACGGGTGATTTCATTGTCTAAACGGGCAGCCTCTTTTTGAAGTCGGGCTTTTTCTGCTTCGATGTCGACTTGCATGAACAAGCACAAGCGTGTTTCGCCCACCACAGCAACGGGTGCTGACTGTGCTGCGCTTTGCCATGCGGTCTGATCGTCAAACACTTTCACTTCACTGAGTTTGGCTAAGGATGCATGAACTCTGCATTACCCAACGCAAAAAGTGGCATACGTGTCGCAGGAGACACACCCATCTCACCACGCAAGTTGCGGCATGCATCGACCAGCGCTTTAAGTTGGTTCACGTTGTCAATGGCTTGGGGATCAATTTTGTTGAGTTGTGCTTCGGGGTAGCGAGCAATGCTCACCGATTCACCAGCAATACCAGCGACGGGAGCGACTTTTTGCCATAACTCTTCGGTAATGAACGGAATGATGGGATGCGCCAAACGCAAGATGGCTTCTAGTGTGCGTATCAAGGTGCGGCGTGTCGCACGTTGTTGCGCTTCAGTGCCAGTTTGAATTTGTACTTTTGCAATCTCCAAATACCAATCGCAATACTCGTTCCATACAAACTCGTAAATTGCTGTGGCAACGTTGTCGAGGCGATAGTCCGCAAAACCTTTGGCGACTTGGTCTTCGGTTTGTTGCAACAACGACGCAATCCAACGGTCTGCTTGGCTAAACGACATATAGCCATGCGCAGGGCCGCCTGGTTGGCACTCTGCTTTGGTGTGTTCTTTCAATCCACAATCTTGTCCTTCGCAGTTCATCAGCACAAAGCGGGTGGCGTTCCACAGTTTGTTGCAGAAGTTGCGATAGCCTTCGCAGCGTTTGCTGTCGAAGTTAATGCTTCTGCCGAGCGATGCCAAGGCTGCAAAGGTAAAGCGCAAAGCATCTGCACCGTAGGCAGGAATGCCGTCGGGAAATTCTTTTTGCGTGTTCTTTTTGACTTGGGGTGCAGTCTCGGGTTTGCGTAGACCTTGTGATCTTTTTTCTAGCAAGGGTTCTAGTGCGATGCCGTCTATCAAATCTACGGGGTCGAGCACATTGCCTTCTGACTTGCTCATCTTCTTGCCTTGTGCGTCGCGCACCAGGCCGTGGATATAGACGTGTTTGAAGGGGACTCTGCCTGTGAAGTGGGTGGTCATCATGATCATTCTGGCTACCCAGAAGAAGATGATGTCGTAGCCTGTTACTAATACGCTGCTTGGCAGGTATAGGTCGTAGTCATGGGTTGTTGTTGCTCCGCTAGCGAGGGTGGTAGCCCCGTTCGGGCTCATACTCGCTGCGCTCGCCAAATCGCCCGAGCCGGGGCTACCACCCTCGCTAGATCCGGTTGTTTGCGGCCAACCCATTGTGCTGAAGGGGACTAGAGCAGATGAGTACCAGGTGTCTAGTACGTCTTCGTCGCGTTTTAATTTTTTATCTGGAGCTTGTGCTTGCGCTTCAGCTTCATTGCTTGCGACGTAAACATTACCTTCTTCGTCATACCACGCAGGGATTTGATGGCCCCACCACAACTGGCGTGAGATGCACCAGTCTTGGATGTTGTTCATCCATTGGTTGTAGGTGTTGACCCAGTTTTCTGGAATGAAGGTGACTTGACCTGTTTGCACTGCGTCGATGGCTTTTTGCGCGATGCTTTTGCCGGTGGGGTCAAGGTCACTGATTTTGTTCATGGCCACGAACCATTGGTCGGTGAGCATGGGTTCCACAATTTGTCCAGTGCGCGCGCAACGTGGGACCATGAGTTTGTGTTTTTTGATTTCTACCATGAGCCCCAATGCATCTAGGTCTTTGACGACTTGCTTGCGTGCGGCGAATCTATCTAAGCCTTGGTAAGGTTGGGGGGCATGTGTGTTGACGGTAGCGTCTAGGTTCAAGATGCCGATGATGGGAAGTTGGTGACGTTGGCCTACTGCGTAGTCGTTGGCGTCATGGGCTGGGGTAACTTTTACTACGCCGGTTCCGAATGCTTTGTCGACGTAGTCGTCGGCAATGATGGGAATGGTTTTGTTGCACAGTGGTAGTTGCACTTGCTTACCAATCAGGTGTTGGTAGCGCGCGTCTTCAGGATGCACCATGACGGCAACGTCGCCGAGCATGGTTTCGGGTCTTGTCGTTGCAACTACTAGACCTTTTGCGCTGACGCCATCGACTGTTTGCGGTCCATCTGCAAAGGGGTAGCAGATGTGCCAAAGGTGGCCGTCTTCTTCTTCGCTTTCTACTTCTAAATCAGAGACCGCGCTTTGCAATACGGGGTCCCAATTGACTAAGCGTTTGCCACGATAGATCAGACCTTGTTGGTAAAGCTTGACAAATGTGTGGGTGACGACTTCAGATAGTTTGGGGTCCATCGTGAAGTATTCACGCGACCAATCGACGCTATCGCCCATACGGCGCATTTGTTGGGTGATGGTGTTGCCGGATTGTTCTTTCCACTCCCACACTTTGGCCACAAAATTTTTACGCGCTTCTGCGGGTGTGGGCCCCATATCGTGGCGGCTGATATTTTGCGCTTGGAGTTGGCGCTCCACCACAATTTGTGTGGCGATGCCTGCGTGGTCGGTCCCGGGTATCCATGCGGTGTTGAAGCCTGACATGCGGTGGTAGCGCGTCAAACTGTCCATGATGGTTTGGTTAAACGCATGCCCCATGTGTAAAGTGCCCGTGACATTGGGCGGTGGCAACTGAATCGCAAAGCTGGGAGCATCTGCTTGTGGCTGTTGTGTGCCACGAAAACCAGCGATGCCGTAGCCACGTTTTTCCCATTCAGGGCCCCAGTGGGCTTCTAGTGCAGCGGGTTCGAATGATTTGGAGAGGCTTTCTAGCCCAGGTTGCGCGGGAGGTGTCGTAGTCATACGGCATTTTAGCTAGTGACTAAAGGGAAAACCAGTATGCATAGCCTTTGTCAATGATAGGTATTGATCGATCTTATTAGACCTAGTCATCGTTTGCCGTTACGCTTGCGTGTCTTTGGCTCACATAAGCCAGAGCATTTCTTTAACCAATTGGAGATATCCCCATGGCAGCACTCAAAGGCTCGCGCACGGAACAATGCTTGAAAGACGCCTTCGCAGGTGAATC
>RFTR01000019.1 GCA_009923345.1 Betaproteobacteria bacterium | reverse complement strand
CTTGTGGTGTTTCCTGGCGGCGATGGCGAGGCCACGACGTTTAGAAGCATTTTGAAACCCAATTTGCCCGATGTGCAAAGTTTTATGCAACGTGGTGGCAAGTACTTGGGTATTTGTATGGGGGCTTACTGGGCCGATGCCTATTACTTCAATCTGCTCAAAGGTACACGCGCTGTGCAATACATCAAGCGCCCTGGTGCCGACATACGTTCTTCCTATGGCACTACCGCACCGGTGGTTTGGCGTGGCCAAGAGCACCGCATGTATTTTTACGATGGACCTACATTTTTAGGCGGCCAGTTTGATGCAGTGGCCACGTATGCCAACGGCGACCCGATGGCGATTATTCAAGGTTCGGTTGGGTTGGTGGGTTGCCATTTAGAAAGCCAAGCGAATTGGTACACAAAAAAATACATGCAACCGCAATGGCATGAACGAAAACACCACCACATGTTGTCGCAATTTGTAGCGGACTATTTATTGAACTCGCGTCAAATGCACCTGTTTTAACTGCGATTGTTTTAAATGCCATCGTTGAGCAGGCATTTGCGGTAGAAATAGTTTGTTAGATACGATGGCTGAATTGACTGGCTATCAAGCTGTCGATGGCAGTAGCCAAGTCAAAATCTTTTTGGGTAAGTCCCGAAGCATCGTGGGTTGATAGCCTCACGCGCATTTTTCTGTAAACCGATAAAAACTCGGGGTGGTGGTTTTGATGCTCTGCAATATCTGCCACTTCTGTAATAAATTCCATCGCCGTTTTAAAGCTATCGAATTGCCATTGTTTGTGCATGAAGGCTTCGTCAGACTCCAAAGTCCAGCCCTTGACGGTTTTCAAGGCTTCTGCAATTTCTTGGCTATTGAATTTAGGTGTTGGCATTTTTATATTCCGAGATAAGGGTTAGGGTGCTGCTACTTCAAGCATGATTTCATTGCGCTTGAACATAGGCGGAGTCCAAGGTGGGTCGTAGCGCGAAAGTTGCGGTGCGCCGATGACTTTTAAGCCCTTGCGGTTGGCCCAATCGATTGCCTCATCGGTTTTGGTTTGTACCCGAGATAAGGTGTTGAGCCACGAATAGGTGTAGACAAGAAAGTACTTACTCGGGATTTCTTTTAGCGAGACGGCCTCGTTTTTAGGTTTTGGAATATTGGCCAAGGTGTATTGGCTGGGCATCACAAAGTGAATGCGCCATTTTTTGGCGGCTTGCATATTCGATTCAGAGGATTGCGGCTCAACCGTGACTGGGGCTGTCATGGCAATTTTCTTAGAGACAGGCTCTACAGTCACGGGCGCAGTCATGGCGATTTTTGAGCTGGCGCTGGAGTCCGCTATTTGGTTGTTGCCAAAAATAAAGTCTGCTATCAGCCTAAAACCCTTGTTGGAGGCTTCGTCCATATCGCCGTCGACAAATGTTTCAGCCACCAAAATGGGCGCGTACTTGCGGATTTCAAAAGCCCCCTCTGTTTGGACGACTTCGTATTTGGGTTCTTCAATGGCCATGGCGTGTCCAGTACAAAAAAGACCAATTAACAAACCTGCGCTAAAAATTTTAAGTAGATGCATAAATGACCTGTTTGTGTTGGTGGGCCTGCAGCGCGATGGCTTCTCGTTTTTCATCGGACAGTCGGTGCAGGTTTTTAAGTTGCATGACCATACGAGGATTTTTAGCCAAGGTATCTGCATGTTTGTGGAGATAGTCCCAATACAAGGTGGTGAAGGGGCATGCGTTGTCACCAATGGACTCGGCAGGGTTGAATTTACACCCTTTGCAGTGGTTGCTCATGCGGTCGATGTACTTGCCGCTGGCGATGTAGGGCTTACTCGCCATCAATCCGCCATCTGCGTATTGGCTCATACCGATGGTGTTCGGGACTTCGACCCACTCCACTGCGTCCACATACACGCCTAAATACCAAGCGTGTACTTCTTTGGGCCTGACTCCGAGCAAAAGCGCATACAGACCGGTGACCATCAATCTTTGAATATGGTGGGCATATCCGTGTTCCAGCGTTAAGCCAATTGCGTCTCTGAGGCATGCCATATCGGTTTGGCCAGTCCAAAAAAACGCTGGCAGTTGGGCGGTGGCCTGCATGGCGTTGCGCTCGACATATTCAGGCATGTAGGTCCAATAAATACCGCGCACATATTCACGCCAGCCCAATATCTGACGCACAAAGCCTTCCACTGCTTCGATCGGGGCATGGCCTTGCTCATAAGCCTCTTGCGCTTTGTCGAGTACTTCTTGGGGATGGAGTAATTTGGTGTTGAGTGCGCAAGACAGGTGCGAGTGGAACAGCCACACTTCGCCCTCCCACATGGCGTCTTGGTATTGGCCGAAATAGGGCAGTCGGTGCGTAATGAATGCCTGTAATGCGACAAGCGCATGTTCACGCGTGACGGGCCAACCGAATGTGGATAGGGAACCCGGATGGTGCGCAAACTTATCGTTCACAAGTTGCATCACATCTTGGGTGATCTCGTCGGGTGCGAATCTGGAGGGCAGTGGCAGGTCTTGGGGTCCTTGCTTGCCGAAGCTGCCACGGTTTTCTGTATCGAAGTTCCATTTGTCGCCCACTGGGTTTTTTCCGTCCATCAAGACACCTGTTTTTTGGCGCATTTCACGGTAGAAAAATTCAAGACGAATTTGCTTGCGCCCCGCAATGTGCTTTTTAAATGCATCGAGGGTGCAAAGAAAATGGGTGTCGTCTCTGATCTCTAAAGTTAATAGATGCTTATCTGCCACGGCTTGCAAACTCGCGAGTACTCGCGATTCACCTGGCATCACCATGATCAGATGTTGTGGCTTTTGAAGAAGAATTGTTTTTTCAAGTTCGCCAGCCAACGAACCAGCATTACCAGCTGCATCTAGGGCGGTGTAAAGAACCCGCCATTTTTTTGCTTGAAGCGATTTAGCAAAGTGGCGCATAGCGCTCAAAAACAAAGTGATTCTTTGTTTAGAAGAAACCACATGGGTAGATTCTTGTTCTACCTCGGCCATCCAGATGGCGTCACGTTTTGGATCAAAACCGTTGAAAGCGGATGAGGATGCATCTAGTTGATCGCCCAAAACTAGGATGAGGTTTCTAAGGGACAAGTTCAATTCCTTTGGTGGTTTGAATAGATATTGAGTAGATATATGAAGGAATATTTAGTTAATAATAGCATTTAATCTACTCATATGCTAAATTACTCTCTTCAAATTTAACTCAAGGTGCCTCAATGCTAAACAGCCGCGCTATCCATGGACTCAATGTCATTGGGCTCGTTGCCTCTGCGCAAAGGCATCAACCCATCACCACATCTAGGCTCTCCAGATTGTTAGGCCTTTCTGTGTCTTACACCGAGAGTTTGATGAAAGATTTGAAAGAAGGCGACCTACTCAGGGCGCACCGAGGCCCAGGTGGCGGCTACCAGTTGCAGCAAGCCGTTGTCAATTTATCTGTCTGGGATGTTGTGTCTTGCTTCAATTCTGAAGAAACAGATACCAAACATGCAGACCCCAGTCTCGAATCTTTGGCTGCCTTGGGTTTGCACCAGCAACTTGAAGATATTAAGCGTAGCTTCTTGCAGGCCTATCCATTGGCTGAGGTTTTGAAGCATATGCCAGAGACTGTTATCGATAACGAAGTCATACATGCCTCATCTATGGGTTTCCATTTCAAGCCCATTCAAAAACCAGCGCTCCCTATGGCGCCCAATTCTGTTTTTGACTTGTCTAACTTCATGCAGCTGCGTGCGGCTTAAACTGCGTGCAATTGTTTCAAGCGCCTATATAAATATGTCTACTACTGACACCACGGCCTCTACCGTGCTCTACGACGGCTCTTGTCCTTTGTGCACTTTAGAGATCAACCAATACAAAAAAATCACGCCCGACGGAAAAATCAATTGGGTGGATGTGTCTGCTGCAGAGTTTGTACCGCCCATGGGGCAAAGCAAAGAAGCCCTGATGCAGAGATTTCACGTGATCAAACCGAATGGGGATTTGGTGTCAGGCGCAGCAGCGTTCGTTCACGTGTGGGAACAACTTCCCGGTTGGAGCCGACTTGCTTCAGTTGCAAAGTTTCCTGGCGCGCTAGACGTGATGGATTTTGGATACGATAAGTTTTTGAAAATTCGTCCCAAAATCCAAAACCTTTTCAAAAAAACGCCTTGCGCGTGATGGCTTGTTAAATGGATGACAGGCATCCACTATTTGCGACATCCCCCTACAAAGCACTGGTCATTGGTGCAAGCGGCGCGATAGGCCAGGCGTTTGTAGAGGCATTTCAAGCAGACCCCAACTGCACCCATGTTGAGGCAGTTTCACGAAACACTGAGACTGGCTTTGACCTTTTAATTCCAGAATCTTTGAGTGCCCAAGCGACTGTCTCTTCGCAATGGGCGCCTTACGAAATCATCATCGATGCCACTGGCGCCCTCAATATAGATGGTGTGGGACCAGAGAAGTCGCTCAATAGCCTCCAAGCAGACCAGCTGATGCAGGCCATGCGCATCAATGCCATTGGCCCTGCCATGGTGTTGCGTCACTTTGCTCCGCTGTTGGCGAAGGGTGCTTCTGTCTATGCCAAGCTCTCAGCCCGTGTCGGCAGTATTGAAGACAACAAAAAGGGCGGTTGGTATGGATACCGCGCCTCCAAAGCAGCACTGAATATGTTGCTACAGACGGCTGCGATTGAGTTGCAACGTAAAAATCCGAATATGCGTGTTGTGGCACTCCAACCTGGCACTGTCAGATCCAAACTCTCAAGCCCCCATGTCCATGCGCACAGCCAGCTACTCGAGCCACAAGAATCGGTGCTGGGAATGTTGGCAGCTTTAAAAGCCTTACCCGCCAAGTCGGGGGCTTATTTTGTGGATTACAAGGGGAGTGAGATACCTTGGTGAACAGCTAGTAGCAGGGCGCTTCTTAGCGAGACTTAAAGTGTCTTCAACTAAAAGTAATACCAGCCGATTTGACGATTCGATTGATTTGATCGGTTGATTTTTTGATGAGTTCGGTGAACTCTAGTTCAGAGCTAGATTGCACGGTGATTCCTCCCGCTTCTAGTTGACTTCGTAACTCAGTGCTTGCGGCAATTTTCTGTACCTCTTTGCCGATGCGTGCAATGGCCGAGGCAGGACTTTTTGCAGGCATCAGAAAGCCCCAAAAGTTTGTAAAGTAAAAACCAGTCACACCAGACTCTGCCACTGTGGGTACGTCTGGCAAAGCTGCCACTCTTCCTCCCGTGACTGCCAGAGCTTTTACAAGTCCTGATTTGACGCTGTTGAAGGCGGCGCCATCTATCAACATATCAATGTGACCGCCTAATAAATCGTTCAGTGCAGGGGCGCCACCTTTGTAGGGCACGTGCAATATGTCCACACCTGTCATGCTTTTTATCATCTCAAGTGAAAGGTGTCCGATACTTCCTGGCCCTGCAGTGCCGCAACGAAACTTGCCAGGGTTAGATTTAGCCTGGTTGAGCAGTTCTCGTAGGTTGTTCGCTGGTAAATCTTTGCGACCAGTGATGACGATGGAGACAGAGGCGATTGTTGAAATAGGCGTGAAATCGCGCAAAGTGGAATATGCCAATAACGGATTTGCTATGGGGTTGATGCACAACGACCCCAAGTCACCAATCACCATGTTGTATCCATCTGGTGCAGCTTTAGCCGCTTGGCCCACACCAATAGCACCTGCAGCACCACCTTTGTTTTCAACTACAACTGGCTGTCCGATGGCTTTAGACAAAGGCGTCGCATAGGCGCGCGCCACGATATCGTTGTTTCCACCAGGAGGGTAGGGCACGATAAGGGTGACAGGTTTGTTGGGATAGTTGTCTTGTGCATGCAGCCCCGTAGCGCTGAGACCTGTGAATGCGGTGGCAGCAACAGTTCCCAGCCATTTGCGACGGGTCCACTGGTGCAAAGATTTTGCATTTGTGTAATTTTTCATGGCTATGTCTCCTAAATTTATGCGGGCCGAATGGCGGTACGTTCTGGATGGTCAATCGGAGGTTGTGGGTAGTGCACGCCTCTTTGTCCACTTAATTGTCGATCAGGTTGGATGCGTGATCCATCACTTGCATAGCCCTTCAATCGACCTTCATGCACCCAATCGAGGTCAGTGCCATACAGATTCTCAATCAACGCAGACTCTAATCGCAGTCGAACTTCATTGGCTGAAGGATCCAGTGATAGGTCATGGCATTCTTTGGGGTCCGTTTGTAAATCGAATAGCTGAACAATTTGCCCACCTGGGTACCAAATCAATTTATGCCGACCATCGTGAATCATCCGAGATGCATTTCGATCTTCGCCGCATTCACCAAAAAGTACCTCTCTACGTTCCTCACCCAACATAGACAAGCCCTCAACGGATGAAGGTATGGGCAAGCCTGCAATATCCAGCAATGTGGGCATGACATCTTGTAAACCTACTAGACGATCGTCTACCTTCCCCATAGCAATGGAACTGTCGTTCTTGGCGCCGACTAAAACCATGGGCACACGGGCAGAGCCCTCATAAAAAAGTCGCTTAGCCCACATGCCATGGTCTCCAAGCATGTCGCCGTGATCTGCAGTTAACAAAATGACGGTATCGTTCAGGAGATCTTCTTCGCGCAATGTGCCGATCAAAATACGAATTTGGTGATCAATATGGGTACACAAGGCGTAATAAGCGCGTCTTAGGTTACGCATCTCGCCCTCGCTCCATTTGGCTGGCCAATAGTCTCTTATGACTTGCAAGGCCATTGGTAATTTTTCAACTGCTTGGTTTGACCATTCAGCCATGATCGGCAGATCAATAGGTATGTCTTGGTAGAGAGCTTCGTAGCTAGCCAGTGGTACAAGCGGGGGGTGTGGGTGTGTATAAGATACATGCCAAAACGCAGGTCGGTTGGGATCGCGTCGTTTGATCTCGCGTGCCGCTGTTCGGGTGATCCAATTTGTCACGTGCAGCGATTCATCTAAATGCCAATGGCGATGTTCGTAACCGTTGTTGCTCATGCCATGCATGAATTGCAATCCAGCGTGACCTTGGTCGGCTAGATAAAGGTCGTAATCGTCTACAGCGCCTAAGCCAGGGCGGCCTTCTTCAGCCAGAAGCGTGTTTTCAAAACCGATGCGATCGCGTTGGGGAAATACATGCAGTTTTCCAATGGCTGTAGCTTGGTAGCCGCCATCGACCATGCACTGGGCTAATAAATTGTCGTTCGGCATGGTGAGAGCCGGTAAAAAAGAGCGGTCACCATGGCGTCGAGGTGATTGTCCAGTCATCATCGACCTGCGTGCAGGAATACAAATAGGTGACTCCGAATAAGCTTTGCTAAATTTAGTACCAAGTCGCACTAACTGGTCAATGGTTGGCGTCTGAATGACCGGATGTCCTTCATGCCCAAAAAAAGAACCGCCCCATTGGTCCACACTAAGAAATAAGATGTTGGGACGTTTGTTTTTTGGCTCGGTGGTAGACATTTAATTCCCTTAAAACAGCGATTTATATATTCTTTTGAGTATAGGAATAAAGATAACCAAAATCGAGATAAAAATCATGGTTCCCGCAATGGGGCGCGTCAATATCTCAAGCATGTCTCCCTGCGTTAAATATAAAGACTGAATAAATGAGCGCTCCAAAATAGGACCCAAAGCCAGTGCCATCAATAAAATGACCGGCTCAAATTTAAGTTGTCTCAATACATAACCCACCACACCGCTGATAAGCAGAACCCATAAATCCAAAATACTATTTGAAATTGCGTACGTTCCTACAACACACAGCAGTACCACCAGACTCGAAATCAAATACATAGGCAGTCGTAACAATGCCACAAACACACTGATCAAAGGTAAATTGAGTAGTAGCAACATCAAGTTACCGATGTACATACTAGAAGTAACGCCCCAGAATATTTCTGGACTTTCGGTCATCAACATGGGGCCTGTTTTGGCGCCATGAATTAACAGTGCCGTGAGCAACATGGCAGAGGCTGGTGCAAATGGAATGCCAAGTGCCAACAGAGGAATAAATGCACCTTGTGCTGCACCGTTATTAGCGCTTTCTGGCCCCGCAACGCCTTCGATAGCACCGTGACCAAATTCTTCTGGATGCTTAGATAGTTTTCTTTCTAAAGCGTAAGAACTAAACGTGGCAATGATGGCAGTGGGGCCTGGAATCAAGCCAAATAAAAAACCTAAAAGAGAGCCACGTGCGATTGGCCACTGGGAGCGTTTCCATTCCGCACGCGTAGGAAGTAATTCTTTGAAGCTGACTTTTAATGGCTTTTCATTGGTTAATTTGTTATGGGCAGATGAAAGTAATTCAGCGACACCAAATAATCCAATGGCTATGGGGACGAGTTCTAACCCTTGCGCGAGGTCAAGGTATCCAAAAGTGAAACGCGAAACGCCAGACATTGGCTCCATTCCTACAGTACTTAGGCTGAGCCCTAAAGCCACCATGACTGCAGCACGGCTCAAAGAGGAACCTGTGAGTCTAGAGAGCACCAGTAAACCTAATATGCAAAGCGCAAAAAATTCTGGCGGACCGAAACGAAGAGCAGATGCTGCTAAAACAGGTGCTAAAAAAGCCAAGCCTAGGATGCCTACAGATCCAGCGGCAAAGGAACCCACTGCCGCAACAAATAGCGCTGCTCCAGCACGACCTTTTCGCGCCATCTCATAACCGTCAATGGTGGTGATGACAGACGAAACTTCACCTGGTACTTTTAAAAGTATGGATGTCGTGGAGCCGCCATACATGGACCCGTAGTAAATACCGGCAAGCATGATCAATGCACCCGCCGGGGTCATGGCGTATGTCACCGGAAGCAGCAGTGCCATTGCACCGATGGGCCCAATGCCCGGTAAAACACCAACGATGGTTCCAATCAATACACCGATGAAACAGGCAAGCAGATTTTCTACTTGTAACGCGATCGAGAATCCGAATAGCAGGCCTTCAAACGCATTCATATCAATTGAACCAACTCGGGTTTGGCATTTTGACGTTTAACACCAGGGTGAATATGGCGAATGAAAGCAGCGTGGCCAATAAAGCTGTTGCGACACGTTGAATCCAACCTGGCATGTCAAAAATCGATAGGGAACCGATCAACAATAAAAATGCAGCCACAAAGAAACCAGCGCGTGGAAGCAGAAAGATATACAAAGCGATAGTCAACACCATCAAGACAATGTCTTTTGGGATTCGATGGGGTGTTGCTTCAACATTAGAAACAGAGCGCATGTTCTCCACTAAATACACCGATGCAGCAAAAAACATGATGGCTCCAACAATCATTGGAAAAAGCCCAGGCCCAGGCTCGGCCGCGTTGAGGCCTAAACCACCTGGAAGTTTTTGAGACAGATACATCTCGAGACTTCCAAGGGTTAGAAAAAATAGTCCCGTGCCAAGACTAATCCATCTAGACGTCATTTCTTACCCATTCCAAGTTCTTTTACCAAGAGGCCGTTTTCTTTGTAGGCAACCCATAGGTCTTTGCGAAGGAGTTCAGGGTCTTTGATGTCAAGGTTGTAGCCCTTTTCCTTGGCTTGCGAGCTGAAAGCAGGGCTCTCCATTGCATCTTTGGCTGCTTTGTAAATTTTTGCTTTGATATCGGCTGGCAAATTCTTCGGTCCGACTATGGGGTAGTAGACGCCCATCGTGATGTCATATCCAAGTTCTTTGAATGTGGGTGCTTCTGGGAAATTGCTGTTGCGCTTTTCTTCAAATACCGCAAGTACTGTGACTGTTTTAGCTTTGACGTGTGGTAGCAACTCTGAAGGATGTGCAACAACGGCCTCAATGTGCCCGCCCAACATAGATGGAATCGACTCCGCACCGCTGGCATAAGGAACGTGCCCAAGTTTTGTGCCTGCTTTGGTGTTGATGCTTGCAACAATTAAATGGCCTACGGACCCATTGCCTGGCGTTCCAACCCTGATCTTTCCGGGGTTGGCTTTTACATAATCGAGTGCTGCTTTAGCCGTTTTGTGGGGTGATGTAGATAGAACAGCTAACACCATAGGTAAATTAGCGGCCTTGATGATGGGGTCGTAGTCGTCTGGCGTTTCGTAAGGCAGATCTTGACGGTGCGGTTGAACGGTCAGTGTGGCTGCAGCACTGAGAACGATGTTGTAACCGTCTGCTGGCATTCGTATCACTTCTGCCGTTCCAATGGTTCCCTGCCCACCAGGACGGTTAGTCACCGTAACGGGCTGACCTAATGTGGTCTTCATGGATTCTGCAAGCATGCGTGCAATGATGTCTGCGCCTCCACCTGCAGGATACGGAACCACCAAAGTGACCGGTTTAGTCGGAAAAGGCTGTGCCAAAGCGTGGGAGCCGATTAATCCAAGTGCACCTAATGCGATGAACCCAGAGAAGGCTATTTTTTTAAACATGGTTGTCTCCTTTAATTTATATAAATTCACGAAAAAACTTTTCGCATTCAAAGCCCACTCACTTTTATCAATTCACGAGCTTTGTCAAGTTCGCTAGCAATGAATGTGGCGGTTTGCGCTGAACCCAAATAAGCGGGCTCGACACCCATTTTTTGGTTCATAAGGGGCGTAGCTTGTATCAATGCGCCTAGACAAGCTTCGCTGAGTCGTTGCAGCACATCGGTAGGAGTATGTGCAGGAGCCATCAAAACATTCCAAGATTGGAACGATAGATCGCACCCAAGTTCTAGGATGGTGGGCACATCAGGAAGTGCACTAAGCCTTTGGGGAGCAAAAACACCAATGATTTTTGCCCCTTCGTTCGCCAATGCGATAGCAGTTGGAAGCTGCTCTGCAATCAGTTCTGCATCGCTGTCTTTGAGGGCTTTGATGGCCGCAGCAGCTCCGGCCATCGGTTTGTGCGTGAGTTCAATGCCCATTAATTTTGAAAAAGCAGCCATACCAATATGCGGTAATCCACCAGCGCCAGGCGTGGAATAAGAAATTGACGCAGGGTTTGCTTTGGACGCTTTGACAATGTCGTGGATTGTTTTTATTCCACTATTTCCAGAAGCCATCAATACACTGGGTGTAGAGGTCACACGACAAACAGGGACAAAAGAATGTAAGGCGGTGTACCCAACGGAGTTGAGTTGAGGTTGGTAAACCAGTGGTCCTTGCGAGGCAAAAAGTAAAGTGAGCCCATCTGGATTCGCTTTTGCCACTTCTAGACTGCCCACTGCGCCAGTGCCACCCGGACGGTTAATAAACGCGACGTCTTGGTTCAGGCGCTCTTTCAATCCATCGATAAAAAGCTGCAGAATTAAATCAATTCCTCCAGGAGGGAAGGGCACAACTATTTGGATGGATGCAGTTGGCTGATGAGGTGTAGTGGACATGGCTAGGGTTAAGTTTGAATGAATTAAGCAATTCCTACGGGTTCAGACAATTCGCGCTTCATCGTGCCCGGTCTAGACATCAATAAAGCGTGCAACTTTTCACGTGCTGCAACATGTGTTGCAGAGTCAAATTGGTTGACCATTTGCTGCGGGTCTTCTAGCAGGTCGTAGAGTTCACCTGCTCCTGATCCCATTTCATAGGTATACGAATATCTAGCCGTTCTGACTGTTCGTAAGTCAAGAGCAACACCTAATCGAGAGGGATGGACTTTCCATTCACTCCAGGCGCACTCTCGTAATTCCTTGTCTTTCATCACAGGATGCAGCGATTTACTTTGTGCGCTCCCAGAAGAAATTCCCGCAGACTCCAAGAAAGTGGACGCTAAATCAATGGTAGAAACTGGCGTCTCGATTAATTGATCCTTTGGAATATCTGGCCCAGCGATGATGAGCGGCACACGCAACACGCCTTCATAAAACATCGGCCCTTTCAGGTAGAGCCCATGGTCACCCATCATGTCTCCGTGATCGCTTGCAAAAACAATCAGGGTGTCATTCGTCAGACCTAACGCCTGTAGGCCGTCCAGTATTCGGCCAATTTGGTGGTCAACCAATGAAATCATGCCGAAATAATTCGCCGTCATCTCTGCAAGTTGCGCATCTGTTTGTGGCGGCACTTTAAAACCTTCAGACCGAAATTTTGCTAGTTCAGGGTCAGCGATTTGAGGCGCACCTTCCAATGCAGCCTTATGCCACCAAGGCCTTTTCTCTAAATCAAGTGTTCGGTGCGCAGGTAGATGCATTTTTTCTGGGTCATACATCGTGTTCCAAGGTGCCGGGCAGTCAAAAGGATGATGCGGGTCCGGAAACGATGCCCATGTAAAAAATGGAGCTTCTTTGTTTGTATGCCCTTCCAGTATGGCCAATGTTCTATCGGCTACCCAAGCACTGCTATGCCATGCAGCAGGCAAAGTGGAGTTCCATGTCTGAGCGGCACCGCTACCTTCGGTCGAGCTGCTCTGCCAGAGTTCTATTGCATTGGGATGGCCCATGAACCAATGCTCGAACCGGTGTATTTTGGGTGCGCCTTGTTGGATGCGCGCTCTATGGAATTTGCCTAATGCTGCGAGTTCGACATGATCAAACCCCATGTAAGGACCTACCCAGTCATCTGGAAAATTAGGAGCACTTTTCCTGTCTTCAGGCGTACCGGTGGGGGCGAAAGTAATCTTCGAAGAAAAATGCGCTTTGCCTACGAAAGAAGTTTTATAGCCGCTCTTGCTTAATTGCCCGGCCATTCCTTCTTCACCAATTTTGGGATCCAAATCGACTCCGTTATCCCACACGCCATTGGTGAGCGGCAGACTGCCCGTCAGAATGGATGCGCGCGCTGGCTGACAAACAATACTCGGTGAGATGCAGTTAGAAAATCTGGTACCAGACTTGGCGAGTGCATCAAGGTGAGGTGTACGCAATTGCGGGTTTTCATACCCCATGCAATCAGCGCGCTGTTGATCCGTTGTAATAAATAAGATGTTCGGACGTTTATTCATGAGCAGTTTTGTGTAATGTGAGTTGACTTACGTTTTTACACTTCGCGTACCAATATTGGGAATACTGTGCGCATCCAAAGCAATGCATATATTGCGTGTTTCCATATAGAAGTCGAAACTCCAATCGCCACCGTCGCGACCGATGCCGCTGTCTTTCATCCCGCCAAATGGGGTAGAGAGATTGCGCGAAATTTCTGTGTTGACCCAAACCATGCCAGATTGAAATGCACGCGCTAGTCGGTGCGCTCTTGCAATATGGCTTGTCCAAAGGTAAGTGGATAAACCGTAGCGGCTATCGTTCGCGAGTGCTAACGCGTGTGCCTCATCTTTAAAAGGTAGCACGGCTAAAACTGGACCAAACACTTCCTCTTGAACAATTGGCATATCTGTACGAAGTCCGGTCACTATGGCAGGTTCAAACCAATGCCCTGCAGGCGGAAGATCTGTAGTGCCCTGAACGGCACCTCCACAATGCATCGTGGCACCCGACTTTCTAGCGTCATCGCAGTGTTGAATAACTTTAGCGAGTTGGTTCTGATGGATCAGGGGGCCTACCTCTGTTAGAGGATCAAACGGATTGCCAACCCGAATAGATTTGGCTTTTTCTATCAACCGTTGCACAAATTGGTCGTGAATCGTGTCTTGAATGAGTAAGCGAGAGCCAGCGTTACAACGTTGACCGTTCAAGCTAAAGATCATGAAGGCGACTGCGTCCAAAGCACGATCGAGATCGGCATCATCAAAAACAACCACGGGACTTTTGCCACCGAGTTCAAAGTGCACACGCTTTAAGCTAGCCGCACCTTGCGACATGATGCGTGAACCAGTTTTTGTACCGCCAACAAATGCGATGGCTTTGATATGTGGGTTTTGGGTGATGGCTGTGCCAGCTTGTTCTCCTGTTCCGTGAACGAGGTTGAGAACGCCTGAGGGCAAGCCAGCTTCAAAAGCGAGCTTAGCCAGTAGGCTAGCGGTGAGGGGGCTCCACTCGGCAGGTTTGTGAATCACGCTGCAGCCTGCCGCTAACGCAGGTGCTATTTTCCAAGTGGCCAACATGAAAGGCATGTTCCAAGGAGTAATGGCTGCAATCGGGCCAATGGGGTCTCTGACGGTGTAATTGAGATGCGTTGGCGTTGGATAGCTATGTCCGTCAGAAGAGCGGGTACAAAGATCCGCAAAATACCGAAAATTTTCCGCACCACGCGCAGCTGTTTTCTCCGTAAACCGAAGGGGTTGCCCTGTATCTGCGGTTTCCAGCAAGGAGATAGATTCTGCATTGCGTTCTAAGGTGTCCGCGATGGTGTGCAATAAATCTCGCCTCTTTTTGGCTGGCCATGCTTGCCAACTTTCAAATGCATGACTAGATGACTTGCTTGCAGCCGCAACATCTTCCACATCGCCCATGGCTGTTTCGTTTAAGTCTGATCCATCGATAGGAGATTTATTGGTAAATACTTTGCTATTCAGGCTTGGTACTGCCTTGCCATCTATAAAGTGCCCTAAAACTGGATGCGCTAATTGCTTGATGAGGGTTTGCGCTTTTTCCTTATTTGCGATCGCGGCTGGACTGAGGAAGTTATTGGCTTTTAAGGGTGTTGTTTCAGATGTCATGTTTTTAGCAATCTTGTTCAGGCTTTTTTGCCTGAGTTATGTGTATTTCATGAAGATCTTATAAATGGTGGACAATTAAAACAATTTGAAATATCTTATTAATAAATTGATAATACAAATATATAGTCCTGGTCGATCACCAACGCCCAGTCGCTTGCTAATCAAAATGGCATATGTATGTTGAATCCCAACCTAAAACATTTGAGGATTTTTGTAGAAATTGCCCGACGCGGCAGTTTTCGCAACGCTGCCAATGCCATGCATTTGAGTGAGCCAGCCACAAGCCAGGCTATTTCTCAGCTAGAAACCTTGTTGGGCGTCAAACTGTTGGATCGCACCACACGGATAGTCAGAATCAGTGAAGCGGGTTTGATTTTTCTGGAAGATGCGGTGCGACTGCTTGAATCTATGGACCACTCTATTGCCGCATTGAAAGACTTTGCTAAGTCCGGACGGGGTAGGGTCACGATTGCTTGCTTGTCTTCCGCTGTATACCGATTGCTTCCACCTGTATTGGCAGAGATGAAAGTGGCCTATCCAGAAATCGATGTTGTTTTTCTAGATGACAACATGCGAGGAATTCTGCAGAAAATGGATAAAGGCGAATGCGACATTGCCATCGTCAGCGAAGATACGGAAAAGAAATTGAATGTTTCAATCCCATTATTGGAGGATGTATTCCAAGTGGTTTGCAGATCCGACCATCCTCTGGCTTCTAAACACAAGATCTCTGGCACAGAAATATCTAGCCATGAACTTGTCATGCTGCGCAGAGGCTCAGGAATTAGAGACTTGCTAGAAACAGAGTTTGAAAAGAAATCAATCCCAATCAATGTCGTACATGAAACAACTCAAGTTTTGACATTATTGGGTTTGGTTGAGGCTAATCTAGGTTTGACTATCTTGCCTTCTATGTTGTGCCCAGATCCCAGTAGAGGAGCATTCGCCGTCCTACCATTAGACAAGCCAAGAATTCAGAGACGATTAGGGTTGATATTTGCGTCTGGCAGGGAGCCCACAGCTGCGGCCAGACTTTTAGCCAAGGTGATTCAAAATACGGTTCTCTCTCAAAATTTCTCAATTCCAGAGGGAGTTCTTAAAGTTAAGTGATGGTTATGACGTGCTTTAATAAAACTTTTAGGAGATTTGTATTCCACACACTTTCAACCCTATAGATGCTAGCAGACCCAATTTTATTGGTGAGGTTGCGGGCATTGATCTAACACGCACCCTTTCGGATGAAGAGGTATCCGCTATTCACGCTGGTATGGACCGCTTCGGTGTGCTCGTATTTCACGACCAGCATCTAGACGATGAGCAGCAAATAGCGTTTAGCCGCCAGCTTGGCAAACTCGAAGAAGCCACGGGTGACATCATGTCCGAGAAAGAACGGCGTTTGAGCATGGAGTTGAACGACATCTCCAATCTCGACAAACACGGTGAGTTGTTACCCCGCGATGATCGGCGTCGGCTATTTAGTTTGGGTAATTTGTTATGGCACTCTGACAGTTCTTTTAAGGATGTGCCAGCCAAGTATTCGTTGTTGTCTGCGCGCAAGATCCCAGGTGCTGGCGGCAACACAGAATTTGCGGACATGCGTGCTGCATACGATGCACTAGACGATGCCACCAAGGCAGAGGTGCACGATCTCATTTGTGCGCACAGTCAGATTTATTCGCGCGGCATCCTAGGCTTTGACGATTTCACGGACGCAGAGCGTGCCAAGTGGGCGCCAGTTCGCCAGCGCCTTGTGCGTCGACACCCCAACACCGGACGCCTCTCGCTATACCTTGCAAGCCACGCGGGTGGCATTGAAGGCTGGCCTATGCCAGAAGCGCGCTCTTTCTTGCGCGACTTAAATGAACACGCCACGCAACGCCAATTTGTATATGCCCACGTTTGGCGTCCATGGGACTTGGTGATGTGGGATAACCGCGTCACGATGCATAGAGCGCGTCGCTATGACCCGAAAGAAGTGCGCGATATGCGCCGAACCACTTTGACGAATGAAGTGTCTAGTTTGGAGCAGGGGCCGCTTTGAGTAGGTCCAGGGCCTTTTGAAACCGTGACAAAAGCTCTTGGATTTCGGCTTCAGAAATGATCAATGGTGGGCAAAAGGCAATAGTGTCTCCAATCGCCCGCACGATCAACCCTTCGGATTCAGCGATACGCGCACACTCTGGGCCGTGTTTCGGAAGAAGTTCGACGCCAGCTAAAAGTCCAATACCCCGAACCTCTTTCACCAATGGGTGACTCTGCAGTTGCTTTAGCCCATTTAAAAGACTTGGGCTCACTTGCCGCACGTGATCGACGATATTGAGTTCTTCGTATATTTTTAGAGTTTCCAAAGCCACTGCCGAAGCTACAGGATGTCCCGAGTAAGTCATGGTCAAACCAAACATTCCTAGCTCACCGCTTTGACGTTCAATGGCTTCGTAAACACGAGGACCGATCATAAGCGCAGAGATTGGAATGTAGGCACTGGATAAAGCTTTTGCACAGATCAACAGATCTGGTTGCAGTTTCATGGTGGTTGAACCAAACATTTCGCCAGTTCGGCCAAATGCTGTTACTACTTCGTCACAAACCAACAAGATGTCGTGCTTCTTCAAAAGCAATTGCAGTTGCTCGTAGTATCGAGCGGGCGGCACCACAATACCCCCCGCAGCCATGACAGGCTCAACAAAAAATGCCGCTATGGTGTGGGCGCCTTCAGCATGGATAAGCCGTTCAATATCGGCAATCAACCGATCGCTAAAGGCTTCTTCTGTTTCACCCTCCATGCCATTGCGGGTGAAGTGCGGGGTTGTCACGTGTATAAAACCCGGCAGCGGCAGATTGAATTTGTTATGCGCATAGCTAACCCCCGATAAGCTTGCAGCAGCAATCGTGTTGCCGTGGTAAGCGAGCTTGTGCGAGATGAATTTCTTTTTTTCTGGCTGTCCTACTGCGTTCCAAAAATACCAACTCAAACGCGCAGCACAGTCATTGGCTTCAGACCCAGTGCTTGAAAACCAAATTCTGGACATCGGTGCAGGAGCCATCGATAAAAGCTTTTCTGCTAATGCAATGACTGGCGGATGACTCTTGTGGTTCGTCAAGGGGTAATAAGCCAACTCCAACATTTGCTTATGGGCCACATTGGCGAGCCGCTCATTTCCGTACCCCAGAGCGATACACCACAAGCCAGACATGGCTTCTAAATATTCGCGTCCCTCAATATCGCGGACCCACACGCCTTTGCCAGACTGAATCACGCTGGCTCCGCGCTTGGCATGCAGTGATAAATTTGTCAGGCCGTGAACCACGGCCTTGGCATCTCTAGCTTGTAGAGAATGTAGATCGGACATCAGCGAAGTTTTAAATGGCCTGAATACCAGCCACTAACCAACCACTGTTTGTATTTTTACTCAGCGACATATTCCAAACTTCTTTAAATGCCTCTGGCTGAGCACCAACATCCTCGCGAATCATTCCGGAAAACTCAACGCTTGCTAGATGGCCATCTACGGATTCTTCAATGCCTAACAGCTTAGCTTCTAAATGGATGACTTCAGTTTTGGTCATTTGACCTATGGGGGTTGCGGCATCGCGCTCAGCAATTTGGGCTTTGATTTCTTCCAACATGTTGTCTGTCATCAGTTGACGCAAGCTCTTTGTGTCTGAGCGATCCCAAGCGTCCTGCATGACGACAAAGTTTTCTTTGGCCTTATTCACAAAGCCATCGGCATC
>RFTR01000180.1 GCA_009923345.1 Betaproteobacteria bacterium | reverse complement strand
GATGGGGCCAATTTCTTTGCCCACATGGTCGCGCAAGATTTTGGCGATTTGTTTGGCTTCGTCGCCAGTGGGGCGAGCGCGCTTCAAAACAACGAAAGCGCAAATCGCTTCACCGGTGGTGTCATCAGGACGCCCGACCACAGCGGCTTCTGCTACCAATTCAGTGCAGCTAACCAACGCAGACTCAATTTCCATTGTGCCCATGCGGTGTCCTGACACGTTGAGCACGTCATCGATGCGACCTGTGATGGTGAAGTAGCCAGTGTGCGCATCGCGAATGGCGCCGTCACCCGCCAAATAATATTTGCCTTTGAATTCGTCGGGATAGTAGCTTTTCTTGAATCGCTCGGGGTCACCCCAGATGGTGCGGATCATGGAGGGCCATGGCTTTTTGACGACCAAGATGCCGCCTTGTCCGTTGGGCATATCGTTACCGGCTTCGTCGACGATGGCGGCTTCAATACCAGGGAAGGGCAAGGTGCAGGAGCCTGGCACCATCGGTGTCACGCCAGGAAGAGGCGTGATCATGTGGCCACCAGTCTCGGTTTGCCAGAAGGTGTCAACAATGGGGCAACGGCTACCGCCCACATGTTTGTAATACCACTCCCATGCGGCTGGATTGATAGGTTCTCCCACAGATCCAAGCAAGCGCAAGCTAGAGAGGTTGTAGCTCTTAGGATGCACTGCATCGTTGGCTTCGGCTGCTTTGATAAGTGAACGAATCGCTGTAGGGGCTGTGTAGAAGATAGATACTTTGTGGTCTTGGATCATCTTCCAAAAACGGCCTGCGTCAGGGTAGGTAGGAACACCTTCAAACACAATCTCGGTGCCACCCAATGCCAAGGGGCCGTAAGTGATGTAAGTGTGTCCTGTGACCCAACCGATGTCTGCGGTACACCAGAAAACATCGTTGTCTTTCAGATCGAATGTCCACTCAGTGGTTAAAGCGGCGTGTAACAAATATCCGCCGGTGCTGTGTTGCACACCTTTGGGTTTGCCAGTAGAGCCAGAGGTATAGAGCAAGAAGAGTGGGTGTTCAGCGCCTACCCACTCCGGTTCACAAGTGGTGGCTTGCTTGTCACACAGTTCGTGCATCCACTGGTCGCGGCCTGCGTGCATGGCAATATCTGAACCGGTGCGCTTGACGACCAAGACGTTTTTGATCGTTGCGCAACCACCTAAAGTGATGGCTTCATCTACGATGGCTTTGAGGGGCAAATGTTTACCGCCACGCACTTGTTGGTCTGCGGTGATCACAGCGACTGCGCCAGTGTCTTCAATGCGGTCACGTAACGATTGGGCAGAGAAACCACCAAACACTACCGAGTGTGTAGCGCCAATGCGCGCGCAGGCTTGCATGGCAGCAACACCGTCTATCGACATCGAGATGTAGATCATCACGCGGTCGCCTTTTTTTACGCCAATCGATTTCAATCCATTGGCGATTTGGCAGGTCTTGGCGAGCAACTCGCTGTAGGTGATCTTGGTGACTTCACCACCGTCTGCTTCAAAAATCAAAGCGGTTTTGTTGCCATGGCCTTTTTCGATATTACGGTCTAGGCAGTTGTATGAGGCATTGAGCGTTCCGTCTTCAAACCATTTGAAAAAAGGCGCATCGCTCTGGTTCAAAATTTTGGTGAACGGGGTTTTCCAGCTGATCAGGCGGCGCGCTTGTTCGGCCCAGAAGCCTTCGTAGTCGGCATCAGCTTTTTTGCATAAAGCTTCGTAAGCCGCCATCCCAGAAACGGTAGCTTGTTTGACAAATGTGTCAGAGGGTTGGTGGGTGGTGAGTTCGCTCATGGGGAATGTCTCCTGATCTTTTGGAAATACTAATACGAAAAAACCCCGCTAATGTGGCGGGGCGCTCTTACAGGGGTCTGACTGCCCCCTTTTTTAGGGTTTGTGCTGAATCAAACTATCAGCATGAATCCATTAATAGTTGACAAAATTCCTAAGATTCCTAGGCCACAGGGGATCCAAAAGAGTGCGTGCACCCCCGTCAAAATAGCTACAGATGTCAAAACAATGGCAATTTGTAGCAACGCTTCGGCATAGTCAAACCAGGGGTCTTGGGCTAGTGCGTGGTTGCGTTCGTGTTCTAACTCTTTGGCTTTAGCCATTAATTCTTTTTTTCCGTCACCAGTTTCTGGCTCAGATTCGTAGCGGGCTATGTTCTTTTGATAGTCGGCCAGTTTCTTTTCGGCTAGCTCTTTGGCCTTGGGCGTCAATTTGTCTTGCGCCAATTGGATTTGCAAGTTGTCTGCAGCAATTTTGTATTCAGTCTGGCGAATATTTTTAGCTTGGTAGAACGCGTATGCGTTCGCCGCCAAGATATTGTTGAGCGTGCTTTCTTTAGCAGCATTGTTGCCACCTAAACCAGCAATCGCTAGGACCATGGCTAACAAGGACACTAGCATCGCACAGCGTGATCTGAACGGGTCGTTATGCTCTTCTGGTAATTCTGTTTCTGGAACTTCACTCATTTAGTTTTCTCCTATTACCGATGTGAAAAATTAAATTTAACAAACTCATATTATCTAATTGTTTGGCATCAAATCTGTCAATGGAACGGTGACACCTAATTGTTTAGAAATAAAGTCACGCGCAGTTTCTTGCCATTGCCCTAGTTCCGATCCAAGGTGTAATAAACCAGGGTCATCTAACTGCCCTTGGTTGAAGTCGAGGGGCGTGGGAAAGCGTAATTGATACAACTCATAAGTATGCGCATACAACTTAGGCGCCTGCTTGTTGGACATAGGGATTGCCCTAAGGCGGCCTTGGTGACTCCAATCACAAAACAAAATATTTCCAATGCGCAGCATTAGCACGCATTGGTTGGGAGAAATTTTGCCCAGTATCTTGGCGTAGCTGAGTTCATGTTGGGTATCAATTTTCCCTAAAGCTGTAGCAGCCTCTTCGCCTAAGGCGATCCATGCTTCTAATATGTGGCCGGCATGGAAATACGCTTCCCAAAACCTGCGGCGATAAGGGCCAATATCGTCATCGGTATGTCGCAAGATTTCAAAGAAAGCATCCATGGTGCGTCCGGTCAGCCAGCGACTGGCAGTATCTATTGCTTCTTTACGCACGCCCAACCAGCCCGCATGGTTGTGGCGTGGGTCACCGAGCATGGACAGCAGTTTGGTGAGCAAAGTGTTTTTAATCTCTTGCGGTGGCGATTTTTCAAACCACGGCGATAGCAGTGCGAAGGCAAATTCATCGCGCCAAATCGGATAGCGAAAACGTTGCGTCGGCGTACCCGCGTCGTGTATCGCCCATTCGCACATGCGCTCGATATAAGGCAAGGTTGCACGCACTTTTTCTGGCGCTTTAAGTGCCTCCGCAAAAGCTTGCCGACAAAAATTATTCAACCAAAAACTGCGCGTCAGTGCATGGTGTTCTTGCCACTGCAGCAAGGTTTTCTCTGGCGGCATGGTCAACA
>RFTR01000179.1 GCA_009923345.1 Betaproteobacteria bacterium | reverse complement strand
AAGCCACGTTCTTGCAGAGTGCGTACAACGCTCAAAGCGCGCTCATCCACCCAATCGACATTGATGCCGTGCACCTTGGCAGGGACCACTTGGCGCTTGCCCAGCGAGGGCTTTTTGCTGGCGGGTGCTTTGCCCATCAGCTTGTTGATAAATTGTTTGATCATGCAGTCGGAAAAAGTTCCAGAATCGGCCAGCCTTTTTCAAGGGCGAAGGCTTTGAGTTTGGCGTCTGGGTTGGTAGCGACGGGATGGTTGACGCGTTGCAACAAAGGTATGTCGTTACTGGAATCACTGTAAAACGTGGTCTCCACCGAGTCCCAATCCAAACCCCGTTGGTGCAACCATTGTTGCAGACGCTCGACTTTGCCATCTCGCAAAGACGGCACGCCTTGGATTTCACCGCTGTACCAACCCTGGGCATCGCGCACCAGTTCTACGGCAATCAGTTCCTCTACGCCCAAGGCATGGGCGATGGGACGGGTCACAAATTCATTGGTCGCGGTGATGATGAGCAGTTGTTCGCCTGCTGCGCGGTGTTTCTCCAACAAGGCCACAGCTTCAGGACGAATAGCGGGTTGTATGACTTCGCGCATAAAACGGGCATGGGCCGCCTCGGCTTCGGCAAGAGGCCGAATGCGAAATGCTTCAGTGGCAAAGCGCACGTAGTCGTGGATGTCAAGCGTGCCCGCTTGGTAATGGGCGTAAAACGCGTCGTTTTTTTGTGTGAACTCTGCAGCATCCGTCCATCCAAGCGTAGTGGTGAAATGCCCCCAAGACTGGTCTGAATCAATCGGCAATAAAGTGTGGTCAAGGTCAAAAAGGGCAAGTTTCATGGGTTATCTTCCAGCATCGATTTAAGAAGCGGAATGGTGATAGCGCGCTGGGTTTGCAAGGCATAGCCGTCGAGTTGGTCGAGTAATTGCACCAAACTGCCTAAGTCGCGGCTGAAGCGGTTCAACATAAAGTCCATCACCTCGTCACTTAGAAAGATGCCGCGCTCGTCAGCGTTTTGGCGCAAGACGGCACGCCGCTCCGATTCGCTCAAAACTTGCAAATGAAAAATATGGCCCCAACCCAGCCGCGTACGCAAATCTTCGCGTAACTGCAAATCGCTTGGCGGTACTTTGCCGCTAGCCAAAACCCAACGCTGTTGGCCGTCTTGGGGCGACGTGGCGTTGACGAACCAGTTGAAGGCTGCTTGCTGTTGCACTGCCGTATATAAATGCACATCGTCTAATAGAACAACTCGCCAGTTTTCTTGAAAAGCTGGTGGCTCAGATAAGGTGGCGTCTAGCCAACCAACAGGACTGCCCTGCTCTTGCAGTTGCGCAAACACTGCGCGCAACAAATGCGATTTGCCACTGCCTGATTCACCCCACAAATAAGTTGGTACAGGCGAGCGTTTCTCATAGCCAGACCACAACACCAAGTGCTCAAGGGCAGCAAGGTTAGGGCCCGCTAAGAAATTACGCAAACTCGGGCCAGAGGCCAATCCGATATCGAGCGCGATTTGCTTCATGCCCTAAACAGCTCGCTAGTTTGGTAACGGTGTCGCAAACGTCGAATCGCCACCAACAACACTGCGCTCGCCGGCAGTGCAATCAACACACCGACAAAGCCAAACAACTGGCCGAAGGCCAGCAGAGCAAAAATGACATGCAAGGGGTGCAAACCGATGCGCTCGCCCACCAAGCGTGGTGTCAACACAAAACCTTCTAAGGCTTGGCCTAAACCAAACACTACCACCACCATCAGGCACGCTTGCTCAAAAGGAAACTGCAACAAAGCGGCAATAGAAGCCAAAACAAGGCCCAAGCCAAATCCCACATACGGCACAAATACAGCCAAGCCTGTGAAAACGCCTATCGGTAATGCGAGATCCAAGCCAAACCACCACAGCCCCACGCTGTAAAACACAGCCATAGCCAACATGACAGAAATTTGGCCACGCAGATACTGACCTAAAACCTGATCGCTTTCATGCATAAAGCTATCGAAGGCGGGACGCATTTTCATGGGCACGAGTGAATGCATATGGCGCACCACATGGCGCCAATCGATCAGCAAATAAAACAGCACGACAGGGATGAGCACCATATTGCCAATAACAGCCAAAGCTACGCTGCCGCCAATGCGCAAAGACGCCAAGGCTTTGGCAACACCTTCACCCATCGATAGATCTACGTTTTGCAAAACAAACGTTTTAATGCTCTCAGGCTCCAAAGAAACTTGTATGCCCACGCTAGCCAACCAAGGGGCAAGAAAAGTTTGTCCGCGCTGCAATAGGCCCGGTAACTTGTCGCGCATCAGGGGCAATTCCGTCACCACAATGGGTATGAGCAAAGTAAATACGGCCACCACCAGCACCAGAAAACCAATTTCCACCAAGAGCACTGCCACGATGGAAGGAATCAAGCGTTTGCCGACGCGCTCTAAACCACGCACCACTGGGTTTAAGGCATAAGCCAAAACGGCCGCCACCACAAATGGCATCAAGACCGGACCTAAAACCCAGAGCACAAGACCCACCACGAGAGCGATAGCGCCCCAAGCAAGGGCGTGGCGTTGCGGCGGGTTAAATTGCATACAGCGTCGTTGGTGGTGGGGCTTTAAAATGAACCGCTTCATTCTATCGGTGAGCGCCTACTTGCTTACCAACCCCACAGCGCACCATGAACCACCCCCTTTCCTACAAAGACGCAGGCGTTGACATCGACGCCGGCGACGCCTTGGTCGAACGCATCAAGCCCTTGGCCAAGAAAACCATGCGTGAAGGCGTTTTGGCGGGAATTGGTGGTTTTGGCGCATTGTTTGAAGTACCTAAACGCTACAAAGAGCCTGTCTTAGTCAGTGGCACCGACGGTGTGGGCACCAAACTCAAGCTCGCCTTTGAATGGCAAATGCACGACACGGTGGGCATTGACTTGGTCGCCATGAGCGTCAATGACGTGTTGGTTCAAGGCGCGGAACCGCTCTTTTTCCTTGACTACTTTGCTTGTGGCAAGTTAGATGTGGACACCGCCGCCGCTGTGGTTGGAGGCATCGCCAAAGGCTGTGAATTGTCTGGCTGTGCGTTGATTGGCGGCGAGACAGCTGAGATGCCCGGCATGTATCCCGCAGGTGAATACGACTTGGCAGGCTTTGCCGTGGGCGCGGTGGAAAAGTCAAAAATCTTGACTGGCCAAAATGTACAAGCGGGTGACGTTGTTTTAGGACTCTCGTCTTCAGGCGTGCATTCCAACGGGTTTTCTTTGGTGCGTAAAGTGATTGAGCGCGCTGGTGCCGATACACCCACCACCCTAGATGGTCAACCCTTCAAACAAGCCATCATGGCCCCCACCCGCTTGTATGTCAAAAGCGTTTTGGCCGCACTGGCCCAGCACCCTATCAAAGCCTTGGCGCATATCACTGGCGGCGGCTTGCTAGAAAACATCCCCCGTGTTTTGCCAG
>RFTR01000178.1 GCA_009923345.1 Betaproteobacteria bacterium | reverse complement strand
TGCATTGGCCGTGCACCCATGAGAGGGTCAAAGCCTTTCTTGGCCAAATGCTTGCGCAATGCGTCGCTGAATGTGACGTCGACCTTCTTCTCTGCCAACTGGGTTTCCAATTGCAACAAGAATTTATCGACGACCCGCATGATGATGAGTTCATCCAAAGCTTGGAAGCCAACGATGGCGTCCAAACGATTGCGGAATTCAGGCGTGAACAAACGTTTTATATCGGCCATTTCGTCGCCTGCTTGGCGCGGATTGGTAAAGCCAATGGTGGCTTTGTTCATGGTCTCGGCGCCCGCATTGGTGGTCATGATGACGATCACGTTGCGGAAATCGGCTTTACGACCGTTGTTATCGGTCAATGTGCCGTGGTCCATCACCTGCAACAAGACGTTGAAGATGTCTGGGTGGGCTTTTTCGATCTCGTCTAAGAGCAAGACGCAATGGGGTTTCTTGGTGACAGCCTCAGTCAGCAAGCCACCTTGGTCAAAGCCAACGTAGCCGGGAGGCGCGCCAATCAAACGGCTCACCGCATGGCGCTCCATGTATTCAGACATGTCAAAGCGAATCAGGTCGATGCCCATGATGTAGGCCAATTGCTTAGCGGCTTCAGTTTTGCCTACGCCTGTTGGTCCGCTAAACAAAAACGCACCAATCGGTTTATCGTTTTTGCCCAAACCAGAACGCGCCATCTTGACCGCAGAGGCCAGAACTTCCAAAGCTTTGTCTTGGCCGAAGACCACGCTTTTGAGATCTCGCTCCAAGGTTTGGAGTTTGCCGCGGTCGTCGTTGGACACATTGGCTGGCGGGATGCGCGCGATCTTGGCGACGATGTCTTCAATTTCCACCTTGCTGATGGTTTTCTTGCGCTTAGAAGCCGGCAAGATACGTTGGGCGGCGCCAGCTTCATCGATCACGTCAATCGCCTTGTCAGGCAAATGGCGGTCGTTGATGTATTTGGCACTGAGTTCAGCAGCAGCTTGCAATGCGGCCACCGCATATTTGACGTTGTGGTGTTCTTCAAAGCGTGATTTGAGGCCTTTGAGGATGTCCACAGTTTGTTCGATACTGGGTTCGACGACATCGACTTTTTGGAAGCGACGTGACAGGGCTGCGTCTTTCTCAAAAATGCCACGGTATTCAGTAAAGGTGGTCGCACCGATGCACTTCAACTGGCCGCTCGAGAGTGCTGGCTTGAGCAAGTTAGAAGCGTCTAAAGTACCGCCTGATGCGGCGCCAGCACCGATCAAGGTGTGGATTTCGTCGATGAACAGAATGGCATTGGGTTTGCCTTGCAATGACTTAATCACGCCTTTGAGGCGTTGCTCAAAATCTCCACGGTATTTGGTACCTGCAAGCAAAGCGCCCATGTCTAGGGAGTAGACAACCGCCTCAGCCAAGATTTCTGGCACGTCTTTTTGGGTGATACGCCAAGCCAAACCTTCGGCAATCGCGGTTTTACCTACGCCGGCCTCACCGACCAATAGCGGGTTGTTTTTACGTCTGCGACACAAGATTTGGATGGTGCGCTCGACTTCGTATTCGCGACCAATGAGAGGGTCGATCTTGCCGTCTTTGGCGAGTAGGTTGAGGTTTTGGGTGAATTGCTCTAGCGGAGAAGCTTTTTCGTTCTTCTCAGCGGCTGCGCCCTCTTCTTGTTCACCTGGGTTGGATTCTGGGCCTTTGGTAGCTTCAGGAGGATCGCTCTTTTTGATGCCGTGGGCGATGAAGTTGACTACGTCTAAACGGGTCACGCCTTGCTGGTGGAGGTAGTACACGGCGTGAGAGTCTTTCTCGCCAAAAATAGCGACAAGCACATTGGCGCCAGTCACTTCTTTTTTGCCATTGCCAGTGGACTGCACATGCATGATGGCGCGCTGGATGACGCGCTGAAAACCAAGCGTGGGCTGTGTATCGACTTCTTCGGTACCCGCGACTTGCGGCGTGTTGTCTTTGATGAAATTGGCCAAAGATTTGCGCAAATCGTCAATATTGGCGGAGCAGGCGCGCAACACTTCGGCAGCGCTAGGGTTGTCTAACAACGCGAGCAAAAGGTGCTCAACGGTGATGAATTCGTGTCTTTGTTGACGGGCCTCTACAAAGGCCATGTGCAAGCTGACTTCAAGTTCTTGGGCGATCATGTGTATTCCTTCGTGCTTGCAATGGTGGTTTAACTGTATATGGAAATGGGATGGGCTTATTCAATAGGCTCCGCAACACATTGAAGCGGGTGGCCAGACTTTCTTGCGGCTTCTAACACCTGATCGACCTTGGTGGCTGCCACGTCCTTGCTGTAGACGCCACAGACGCCTTTGCCGTCTAAGTGGATTTTGAGCATGATTTGGGTGGCACTTTCACGATCTTTGCTGAAAAACTCCTGCAACACCATCACCACGAACTCCATGGGGGTGAAATCGTCGTTGAGCATCAGAACTTGAAACATCTGCGGCGGTTTAGTCCGCTGGGTACGTCTCTCCAAAACGACTGAATTGCCGTCATCACGGTCGGGAAGTTGAACTTTCGGGATCGGATTTTTTGTTGCCATTGGTTCATTCTATCGGGGGAAAAAGCCAAAAAACCGCCCCTCGCTTAGGGATTTGAGTTTGCTTAACACGCAAATCCGTTCAAGGTGCGTCTAGTTTGCTTTACAGTGAGTCTATGAAACGCCTTTTTCTTGCTGCTTTTGTCTTGTTTTGGTGCGCATTTGCTTGGGCCCAAGACCAAGCGCAGACCCAATTGCCTCGCATCAAATTGCAATTGGGCATGTACCAAATTGACACCCAAGTCGCCCAAACCCCTGAGCAACGTAGTATTGGCTTGATGTTTCGTAGCGAAATGCCCGCGCATGAGGGCATGTTGTTTGTGTTTGAGCAACCCAGCACCCAATGCTTTTGGATGAAAAACACCCTTCTGCCCCTGACTGCTGCTTTTGTCGCGGACGACGGCACCATCGTCAATTTGGCGGACATGAAGCCTCAGACCACCGACTCGCATTGCTCCTCAAAACCCGTACGTTTTGTCTTGGAAATGCACCAGGGTTGGTTTGCCAAGAAGGGGTTCAAGGCTGGAAATAAACTGGTTGGGTTGCCTTTTAAACCCTGACACCCCTGAACAGGGGTGGGTTTTGGGGGTGCTCAGTTAGAATGCCCCGATTCAGTTCTTCGAGGATAAAACATGATCGGCAACATTTTGAAATCTCTGCTCTACACCGTGATCGCTGGCTTTGTCTTGCTGGTCATTATTGTGTTGTTGGCTGGCCAACCCGTTCCATTCGACCATGCTTGGGGCGCCTTCGTGATGCGCTGGCTCCATGTGGTCTCAGGTGTCATGTGGATTGGCTTACTCTGGTATTTCAACTTCGTACAGATCCCTTCCATGCCCAAAATTCCCGATGAGCAAAAGCCAGCCATCGGTAAGGTAATTGCCCCCACCGCCTTGTTTTGGTTCCGCTAC
>RFTR01000177.1 GCA_009923345.1 Betaproteobacteria bacterium | reverse complement strand
GTGTTGCGTCTGGCCCAAGTACCTGGCATTGTGGGTATCAAAGAAGCCACTGGCAATATCGAACGCGCGCAGTGGTTGATTCGCGATGTGCCCAAGAACTTCGCGGTCTACTCTGGCGACGATCCCACAGCTGTCGCCTTGATGCTATGCGGCGGTCAAGGCAATGTCAGCGTGACGGCCAACATCGCGCCACGCCAAATGCACGAGCTTTGCTTAGCCGCCATGGCTGGTGACGTCCGCAAAGCCATGGAGATCCAACTCAAGCTTATGCCTGTGCACAAAAACCTTTTTGTGGAGGCCAATCCCATTCCATTGAAGTGGGCTATGGCGCGCATGGGCCTGTGTGGCCCTACCATGCGCCTGCCCATGACCCCATTGACCCAAAACCTTGAGCCTGTTGTTGAGAGCGCGTTGCGCTCTTCAGGCTTGCTGTAAGTCCATTTAAGGCTTTTCACGTGAAATTTTCTGTTTCTACTTTGCAAACTGTTTGGCTGGCTTTGCTAGTTTTAGGCTTAAGTGCCTGTAGCTCCATTACCAACAGCGACAAGATCAACTACAAAACGGAAAGTAGCGCGAAACCTGTTCCTTTGGATATTCCGCCAGACCTCACACAATTAAACCGAGATACCCGCTTCAGTGTTCCCGGCGGATCAGTCACCGCTAGCAGCATGGGCACTAAGTCAACTGCGGCCGTTCCGACTGCTGCCAAACAACTTAACGATGCCCGCATTGAGCGTGACGGTCAACAACGTTGGATCGTCGTCAAACGGCCCCCCGAAGAAATTTGGCCGATCGTGCACAGCTTTTGGATTGACAACGGATTTACATACACCTTAGACCAACAAGAACTGGGCATCCTAGAAACCGAGTGGGCGGAAAACCGTGCGAAATTGCCACAGGACTTCATGCGCAAATACTTGGGCAAGGTCATCAATAGTTTGTCGGATACTGGTTTGCGAGACAAGTTTCGCACGCGTTTGGAGCGCAATAACAAAGGGGAAGTCGAGATCTATATTTCCCATCGTGGTTTGAGCGAGGAGTACACCGATGCCCTGAAAGCTCGAACCGCTTGGAAGCCTAGACCCAGCGAACCAGAACTAGAAATCGAATTCATGAACCGCTTGATGGTCAAACTCGGTGTTGGCTTGAAGATCGAGACAGCAGCAGTTGCCCCTATTCAAACTTCAGCGTCCAAAGCCTCCGTTGTCACTGTCGACGGCATTCCCAATATCGCCATTTCCGATAGTTTTGATGTGGCTTGGCGCCGCGTCGGATTGGCCCTTGACAGAACTGGGTTTACCGTGGAAGACCGCGACCGCGTGCAAGGCACCTATTTCGTGCGTTTTGTAGATACAACGCCTGATGAGCGCGGCTTCTTCTCACGCATGTTTACTAAATCAAAGGCTGAAGCCGGTCCTGTGAAATACCGCCTGAAAGTCTTGGGTGTAGACACTAAGACATTGGTCAGCATTCAAAACGCCAACGGCCAGTCTGAAAATAATGCCTCGACCCAGCGCATCATGAAGCTACTGGTCGAAGACCTGAAGTAATCCAACTACCAACAAGTCCAACAAAAAAGCCACCCGAAGGTGGCTTTTTTGTTTCAGTCAAAGACTGATTACTTAGATGCAGGTGCAGCAGGTGCAGAAGCGTCAGCAGCAGGAGCAGCTGGTGCGGAAGCATCAGCGGCAGGTGCTGGTGCAGCAGCAGGTGCTGGTGCTGGTGCAGGAGCTGGTTCTTCTTTTTTACCGCAAGCGGTAAGTGCGGCAGCAGCCAAAATGGTCGCCAACAGGAGCGATTTAGTCATGTCAATTTTCCTTAAATGGATGAAACAATTTCTAGAAATTGTCATGGTTTTCACCATGACCGAGCTGATGGAGTCACCCCCTAAAGCTCAGCCAGTCATTATAGGGTAATTCCCACTAAAAAATGATTTGATTGTCAGTTCGGCGTCAATCTAACCAATGCCCGTCAATTTTTTGATTTAACCAACCCTCAGCCAACCCGCCTTGCACCAATTAAGCAGCAAGTCCCTCGCGCTGGGACTAGCGCTAAGGACTTGCGCCTTTGTCAAGGCACGTTGGTCGGCCAAGAGCCGCATCAATCTGGCGTCTTGGCCACTCGCGCGCCAACTGTCACCGTTCAAAAAAATATGCTTGTCGTCATACAGCATTCGACTGCGTCGATCGAGACGCACTTGCTTGGGGAGTTTCGAGACATTGGATTCATTAAACCAAATATTTGCTTTGGGCTCTGTTAAATATTCCCCGAAAACACGCGCCAATGCTTGTGGATCACTCAAGGCTTTTTCTAGAGCAACTTGCGCAAAACTTTGTAGCGATTTAGGGATCATGCCCGCCCGCTCTACTGCCTCTTGATGGTTGTCTTGGTAGAGCGATGCGTTTAAGTTTTCCGTTTCATCGCTCAAACGCATCAGCAGTTCACGCGCCAAGTCGTTTTGTGCTGGCGCCCTAAAGCCGATCGAATAGGTCATGCACTCGCCGACAGCGATACCGTCATGCGCATAGCGGGGCGGTAAATACAACATATCGCCTGGGTCCAGAACGTATTCATGAGACGGTTTGAAATTTGCAAGAACTTTCAGGTCCACACCGTCGATCAAAGACAAGTCTTTCTGCTTGCCGATTCGCCATTTCCGTTTTCCATGGGCTTGGAGTAAGAACACGTCGTAGCTGTCAAAGTGTGGTCCAACGCCGCCACCGTCAGTTGCAAAACTGATCATCACATCGTCTAAGCGCGCATCAGGGACGAAGCGAAATTGGTGCATCAGGTCGGCGACCTTGTCATCGCGTAAGTCGACGCCCTGCACCAGCAAAGTCCAATCGTTTTGGCTAAGCTTGGGTAATTTGTTGCGGGGAAAGGGTCCGTGTTGCACCTTAAAAGGTTTGCTCACCAAGCGCGATTCGATTTCGCTATCAGCGGCCATGGCAAACAAAGACGCACGGTCCACAAGGGGCTTGAAGTCAGGTATGGCCTGGCGCACTAGCAAGGGCTTGCGTTGCCAGTAACGTTGCATGAATTCAGCGGGACTAATGCCGCCAAGCAGTTTGAGGGGGTGTTGAATGGGCATCGTGAGACAATTTTGCCCTATGGAAATCACATCACACTGCGTAGTCGGGCTGACTTGGACGCTCAAAGACACCTTGGGCGAGGTACTCGACACCCTGGAAGATCCTGTGGAGTTTGTAGTCGGCGGGCACGATCTCTTCAAAAAAATTGAAGAAGCACTTCAAGGCCATGACGTCGGCGCGCAAATCGACTTGCACTTAGAACCTGAAGAAGCATTTGGCGACTACAACGAAAACCTGGTTTTTTTAGAAAACCGCGCTCTCTTTCCCGAAGAGATAGAAGAAGGCCACACGATCGAAGGCCACGCCTTGCCCAAGGGTTGTAACCCTGAAGCGCCTTTGGATGTGCTCTACACCGTGACAGAACTTTACCCAGAGCATGTGGTGTTA
>RFTR01000176.1 GCA_009923345.1 Betaproteobacteria bacterium | reverse complement strand
AAGTTGCCCTTGGTCAAAGGCAAGCCCCGCATGGGTTGTCCGATCAGCCATATCAGTAAATTTGTTGCTATCGGTTTGAATTACGCAGACCATGCCGCTGAATCAGGCATGCCCATTCCCAAAGAGCCTATCGTGTTCTTGAAAGCCAACAGTTGTATTCAAGGCCCTGATGACGACGTCATGTTGCCAAAAGGGTCCGTCAAAACGGATTGGGAAGTAGAACTCGGCATCGTGATCGGAACTAAAGCACGTTATGTCTCGCAAAAGAATGCACTCGATTACGTGGCGGGCTACTGCGTAGTCAATGACGTGAGCGAGCGCGAATACCAATTGGAGCGCGGCGGTTCATGGGACAAGGGCAAGGGCTGCGATACCTTCGGTCCAATTGGTCCTTGGATGGTGACCAAAGACGAAGTGCCAAATCCACAAAAACTCCATATGTGGTTAGAGCTCAACGGCAAGCGTATGCAAGACGGCAACACCAAGACCATGATTTTTGGTGTGACCAAGTTGGTGAGCTATGTGAGCCAATTCATGACCTTGAATCCTGGCGACGTCATCACCACTGGCACGCCTCCTGGCGTGGGCGCAGGTATCAAAGTCAATGGCAAGTCTGCACCCGTTTTCTTGAAGCGTGGCGACAAGGTGTCTCTTGGTATCGAAGGCTTAGGAGAGCAGAGTCAGAAGATTGTGGCGTTCAAAGCCTAAGGAGATTCTTCTAACAATTGCATGAGCGTCGCAAGCCCGAGGGCTTGTGCGCCATGCCGCAAGCCAAAGCTCTCGAAGCCCGGGTAGACAACAAAGCGCTTCGTAATGCCTAGCTCGTCGCAGGCCAAAGCAAATCCTCGATCAAGGCTTGGTGACATAGAACGTTTGATTTCAATCGCTATTTCTGGGGTGCCACCTTTTTCAAATAGCAAATCAATCTCAGCACCCGTATGTGTGCGATAGAAATAGGGCACTCTGCGCTCTCCTGCAGACAGTATCAAGTTCTCGATGCAGTAGCCCTCAAAACTAGATCCGCAGACAGGATGGCTTATCACCTCGTCGAGTTCTTCTAGCTCCAACAGTGCATGCAAGATGCCACTGTCTCTAACGAAGACCTTAGGAGCTTTGACCAATCGTTTGCCCACATTGCCGCTCCAAGGCTTCAAGCGGCGTAGCAGTTGTAAATCAACCAGAAGATTAATGTAGCGGTCTATGGCTGGCTTGGTAATGCCCAAACTAGCAGCGAGTCGTGCTTGATTGACCATGGCGCTTTGCTGATGGGCCAGCATTGTCCAAAGGCGGCGAATCGTCTCTGCTGGCAAGCGCGGGGCAAACATCGGCACATCACGTTCCAGATAGCTTTTAATGAAGTCGCGGCGCCAACTCAGGCTGACTTTGGTGTTCGTGGCCAGCAAGCTGTCGGGAAATCCACCACGAATCCACACTTGATCGCTCTCGATCAAGTTCGCTCGCGCTTCAGTGACGCTAATAGGACTTATCTCTAAGTAGGCTACTCTCCCTGCCAATGTTTCGCTAGATTGCTGCATCAGATCTAAAGAGGCTGAACCCAGTAAAAGAAACTGTCCTGCTGTTTGACCTTTGCTTCTTCTTTCATCAATGATCCCTCGCAATATGTCAAATATTGCAGGCGCACGATGTATCTCATCGAGGATGATCAGTTGGTTACTTTTGCTACGTAAATAGGTATCTGCATCTTGCAGGCGTTGTTTATCAGCAGGCCGCTCTAAGTCCAAGTAAGTGGCTGGGGTGGACCAGTTTGCAGCAATTTTTTTGGCCAAAGTGGTCTTGCCCACTTGACGCGGCCCTAGCAAGACTACGGCGGGTGTATGGGATAGTTTTTCGCGAACTAATGACTCAGATTGCCTATTTAACATCATTGAAATTGTAACTCCTGTCGTTACAATTTCAATGATATAAATTTTAAATTACCATTAAATAATACTTAAATATTACTTATATGTTGTCTCATAACGACACTACTTGCAAGCCTGGTAGCGCTTGGGCAGGAAACTCTTCGCGGTCAAACGCGGTATCACCGTCTTCGAATGCTTCACCCGTAGCCACCAAGTTTTTGAAATCAAACTTGCTGTGATCAAGCAAATGCGATGGCACGACGTTTTGCAAAGCTGCAAACATATTTTCAATACGGCCTGGAAACTTCTTTTCCCATTCGCGCAACATCTCGCCCACCACTTGGCGTTGCAAGCCATCTTGGCTGCCACACAGTGTGCAAGGGATGATGGGAAATTGGCGATAAGCCGCCCAACGCACTAAATCTTTTTCAGCGACATACGCTAAGGGACGGATAACCATGTGGTCGCCACCATCGCTCACCAATTTAGGGGGCATGCTTTTGAGTTTGCCGCCAAAGAACATATTCAAAAAGAAAGTTTGCAAAATATCGTCGCGGTGGTGCCCCAGCGCAATTTTGTTGCAACCTAACTCACCAGCCACACGGTACAAAATGCCGCGGCGCAAACGCGAACACAAGCTACACATGGTTTTGCCTTCGGGCACTTTTTCTTTGACGATGGAATAAGTATCTTGCGTCTCAATACGAAACTTCACGCCAAGTTGCGTGAGGTACTTAGGCAAAACATCTGCCGGAAAACCCGGTTGTTTTTGGTCTAAGTTAACGGCAATCAGTTCAAACGAAATAGGCGCACGCGCTTGCATTTTGAGCAGGATGTCGAGCATGGCGTAGCTGTCTTTGCCGCCTGACATGCAGACCATGACCTTATCGCCTTCTTCGATCATGTTGTAGTCGACGATGGCCTCTCCGACTTGCCTGCACAAACGTTTTTCGAGTTTGTGATTCTCGTGTTCGATTTTGATCTGGTTGGGTTTTTCGGCGGTAGTCATTGCGTTCACCATTGTCCTGTTTCCATGCGAATCGCAACTTCGCAGTCTTCAAAAATTTCGAGTTTGGCGATTTTGACGCGAACGCCCAATACGCCAGGTAATTGCATCAAACGATTTGCGGATTGTTAATTTCGTGTTCCAAGATGCCCAGATTGGCATCGAAGCGCAATCCTTCTAAGGTGAGTATTTGTGTGCCTTTGCTCAGCATGTCACAGCACTCCAGGCTTGGCGCGGAATGCCTCTACCCCAACCGCTTCGCAATCCGGATAAACATCGGGCTTGCAGGTGGAGACCCGCGCGGCCATTACGCCGGTGTGTTCAAGTAAGCGGCTCAAGATATCGTCACACAAGGTCTCTTGTAGGTTGATGTGGCCTTGCGCAATGCGCGCATGCACAACAGCGCGGATAAAGTCGTAGTCGACCACTTCGTCGATGCGATCGTCCTTGGGACTGGTGCCTTGCATGGACACGTAAAGATCGACATCGAGCACGATACGCTGCGCCGCATGCAATTCAAAGTCGTGGATACCAATATGCACTTGTACAGCAAAGCCACGCAAAAAAAGACGGCGGCAGCTTAAGAGGAGTTTGTCGTTCATGGTTTTAAAAGGTCTTCCACTACAAACATGACATCACGTGCCAATGGGACTAAATGTTGACCATTGTCGA
>RFTR01000175.1 GCA_009923345.1 Betaproteobacteria bacterium | reverse complement strand
TTGCAACTGGGTTTGCTTGTAGAGGTTGTTGAGCACCACCTCGGGCACCGCGCCACGCTTGAGTTCGATCACCAAGCGCATGCCCGATTTGTCGGACTCGTCTTGGATGTGACTGATGTCTTCGATCTTCTTCTCGTGCACCAACTCGGCCATGCGCTCTTGCAATGTCTTCTTATTTACTTGGTAAGGCAGTTCGTCGACGATGATCGATTGGCGTTGGCCTTTATCGATGTCTTCAAAGTGGCACTTGGCGCGCATCACCACGCGGCCACGGCCCGTGCGGTAACCGTCTTTGACACCGCTCATGCCGTAAATAATGCCGGCGGTCGGGAAGTCAGGCGCGGGAATGATTTGCATCAAGTCGTCGATCGACGCGTCGGGGTGGCTGAGCAAGTGCAAACAAGCATCGACCACTTCGTTCAAGTTGTGCGGCGGTATGTTGGTGGCCATACCCACGGCAATGCCAGATGAGCCGTTAATCAGCAAATTAGGGATGCGGCTAGGGAGTACAAGCGGTTCTTTTTCAGAGCCGTCGTAGTTGGGGCCGAAATCGACGGTTTCTTTGTCGATATCGCTCAACATCTCATGCGCGATCTTGGAGAGACGGATCTCGGTGTAACGCATCGCCGCGGCGTTGTCGCCGTCGACCGATCCGAAGTTGCCTTGGCCGTCTACCAACATGTGACGCAATGAGAAATCTTGCGCCATACGCACGATGGTGTCATAGACCGCGCTGTCGCCGTGCGGGTGATACTTACCGATCACGTCACCGACGATACGGGCAGACTTTTTATAAGGACGGTTCCAATCGTTGTTGAGTTCGTGCATGGCGAACAAAACGCGACGGTGCACGGGCTTCAAACCGTCTCGGGCATCAGGGAGGGCGCGGCCAACGATGACGCTCATGGCGTAATCTAGGTAGCTTCGGCGCATCTCCTCTTCTAGGCTGATAGGCAGGGTTTCTTTGGCAAACTGAGTCATAGAAGAGGCATCAAACAGGGAAACCGCTGATTTTAGGCTGTTTAGATAGTGAAATCCCTTGTGGCAACTCAGCAACAACCCGTGTTTATTAATTTATCAGTTGTCGGAGGGTTTTGGGGAGGGGGGACTTTGGTGTGGCACAATATTCCTCAAGCGTTTGGGTGCTGCACCTTTAATGCCCTGATTCGCAGAGTGGTCTGCGGTACACACATCCCTCAGAGGTAAATCATGAAAAACTTGAACAAATTGGTAGCTTTGGTTGCTTTCTCTGCTTTGGCAAGCTTGGCTTCTGCCCAAAACATTGACAACTGGCGCAATGCCAACGGAGACGTTTGGAAAAACGCGTCTGGCGATTGCTGGCGTAACGCTAACTGGACACCTGCTACTGCAGCACCAGGTTGCGGACCAGCCCCCGCACCAGCACCAGCACCAGTTGTTGCACCTCCTCCAGCACCTCCAGCACCGGCAGTTGCCCCGAGAGCTGCGCCTGCGCCACAAGCACCTGCTGCATCTAAAGTAACTTATGCAGCTGACGCATTTTTTGATTTCGACAAAGCTACCTTGAAGCCAGCTGGCAAAGCCAAGTTGGATGACTTGGTTGGCAAAGTTAAGGGTATCAACCTTGAAGTCATCATCGCTGTTGGTCACACCGACTCTGTTGGCTCTGACGTCTACAACCAAAAACTGTCAGTTAAGCGCGCTGAGTCGGTGAAGGCTTACTTGGTGTCTAAAGGCATCGAGAAAAACCGCATTTACACTGAAGGCAAAGGCGAGAAGCAGCCAGTAGCTGACAACAAGACCAACGAAGGCCGTGCTAAGAACCGCCGCGTTGAGATCGAAGTTGTGGGTACACGCGCTAACTAATCTTTCTTAGATAGATAAAAAGCCCCGCCCTGGCGGGGTTTTTTGTTGTCGGCTCACATTCAGTGCGTGTGCATTCTTTGTTGCTTGCGTAATGGCCCACCTAACCCATATGTTTGATGCGATCAGCGACAATCAATTTCATGCAAACCACACAAGACAACAACGTAGACTCAGCTGAGTTGGCGAAATTTTCTCAACTCGCCCACCGCTGGTGGGACCCCGAGAGCGAGTTTCGTCCCCTGCACCAAATCAACCCTTTGCGTTTGGACTGGATAAAAAGCTTGGTGTCTTTGCAGGGAAAAGAAGTGGTCGACATCGGATGTGGTGGAGGCATCTTGACCGACGCCATGGCCAGAAGCGGAGCCCATGCATTGGGTGCCGATTTGGCGACCAAATCGCTCAAAGTTGCCCAGCTGCATGCGCTAGAGGCCCAAACGCCGAACGTGCGTTACCAAGAAATCAGCGCCGAAGCTTTAGCTGCCGAGCGTCCAGCGAGTTTTGATGTGGTCACTTGCATGGAAATGCTCGAACATGTGCCAGACCCTGCGTCCATCGTGCGTGCCTGTGCAACATTGGTGAAGCCGGGTGGTTGGGTGTTTTTCTCCACCTTGAACCGCAATGCCAAATCATTTTTATTTGCCATAGTCGGCGCTGAATATGTTTTGAACTTATTGCCGCGTGGTACCCACGAATACGCCAAATTCATCCGCCCTAGCGAGTTAGCGCGTGACTGTCGTGAAGCCGGTTTGGAATGGAAGCAAACGCGCGGCATGGAATACAACCCACTAACGCGCCGCTATTGGATGAGCCAAGACACCAGCGTCAACTATTTGGTGGCAACTCAGCGTCCCTTTTAATAGTCGTTGCATTTGTTTCGCCGCTTATTTCCCTTTAACCATCCAGTTTGAGTCGATCGCATGCTTCAACATATCCGCGCCGTTTTGTTTGACCTAGATGGCACCTTGGTCGATAGCGCCCCAGATCTTGGCGCAGCCGTCGACAAAATGCGCGTCGCGCGTGGCTTGCCCTCTTGGCCGCTAGAGGTGTATCGCCCGCTCGCTGGCGCAGGGGCTCGCGGCATGTTGCAAATTGCATTCGATATGACGCCAGAGCATCCTGAATTTATTGCCATGCGCGACGAGTTTTTTGACAACTACCAAAACGCCTTGGCCGTCAAAAGCAAGCTGTTTGAAGGAGTAGAAGACGTGATCCGCCATATCGAGTCACGCGCTTGGGGTTGGGGGGTGGTGACCAATAAGAGTTCGCGTTTTACAGACCCCATGACACAGGCTATGCCGCTCTTTAAAAATGCTGGTGCCATCGTCAGTGGCGACACCACGCCACATGCCAAGCCGCATCCCGAACCCATGTTTGAAGCCGCCCGCAGATTGGGCTTGCCGCCTGAAGTGTGTTTGTATGTGGGCGACGACGAGCGTGACATCGTCGCGGGCCGTGCCGCAGGTATGAAAACAGTCGCTGCAACTTACGGTTATTTGGGTGAAAAGAACGATTTCACCCTCTGGGGCGCAGATTTCCACATCCATGCGCCGAAAGAGCTATTGCAATTACTGGCAAAGGCCTAAAATAGGAGACTTGGGGCTGCACTGGTTTCGACATCGGTTCGGACGCGTGGCAGGGCATGTCGAGGTTCTGTTACCTCGTAAAACAGCAGAAAAAAACTAACTGCAAACGACGAACGTTTCGCACTCGCCGCTTAATCCGGTG
>RFTR01000174.1 GCA_009923345.1 Betaproteobacteria bacterium | reverse complement strand
GATGCTTTGAAAGAATCGGGCTACCCAGCCAAGGCTGATCCTGAAAAGGTCGATAAAGTCAAGGTCACTATCATTCTGGTCTACTTGGTCATCTTGGTCACCATGGTCTATGGTCCTATCGCGGCTATGTTGGTGGAAATGTTCCCCACACGTATCCGTTACACCTCTATGTCATTGCCTTATCACATCGGTAACGGTTGGTTTGGCGGCTTGCTGCCAACTACTGCATTCGCGATCGTGGCGCAGACTGGCAACATGTACAACGGCTTGTGGTACCCCATCATCGTGGCAGGTATGACATTCGTGATTGGCATGTTGTTCGTCAAAGAAACCAAGGACGTGGATATTTACGCCAACGATTGATATGTTGAAAATTTTTTTAGGGTTTGTGATCTTTGCTGCCTTGGCGATGTTTGTCATCCTCAAAGGTGGAAGTAGCTTGGATATGGGTGGTGAAAAGCATGGCGAAGACGCCACGCACGCAGCTCCTGCAGAGGCATCTTCGGCTGCTGCTGCTCCAGCCTCAGACGCTTCTGCAGCAAAGTAAGCATTAGCTTTTAACCTGATGCAAACGCCACGGACTTCGGTTCGTGGCGTTTTGCTTTGTGCTGTTTTTTGTATGAGTTGCTGAATTAATAAGCAAAACCCTTGTGACAACCCATGTGAGTGGGACTCCCTAGAATATTTGGCACACTTTAGAGAGCCCCGCCATGTCAGGCACTATTCGCATCCGTGGCGCACGCCAGCACAACCTTAAAAATCTCGACCTCGACATTCGTACGGGTGAACTGACAGTAGTCACTGGGCCAAGTGGCTCTGGTAAGTCCAGTTTGGTCTTTGACACTTTGTATGCCGAGGGGCAGCGACGCTATGTAGAAACCTTCAGCGCCTACGCAAGACAGTTCTTAGACCGTATGGATAGGCCTGCGGTTGATAAAGTCGAAGGCGTTCCCCCTGCGATTGCGATTGACCAAACCAACCCCGTCCGTAGTTCACGCTCTACCGTGGGCACGATGACTGAAATCAACGACCACTTGAAGTTGTTGGTTGCGAGAAGTGGTCAGTTATTCGACCGTCAAACCGCGCAAGCCGTTGGGCACGATACGCCGCAAACTATTTATGCGGAACTGAAGCGCCGAAGCGCCACGTTATCTTTAGATGCGCGACTGATATTCACCTTCCCCGTAGAGTTACCTGCGAACACCACAGCACAAGAGCTAGAGCAATGGCTAAGCGCCAGTGGTTTTACACGCGTGCATGCAGAGCGCGAAGTAGCAACGACCACGGGCCCGCGCAAACTATTAGACGTAGTTGCTGACCGGTTTAAAAACAGCAACGCTGAACAAGTCCGCGTACTTGAAGCCATAGAGTTGGCTATCAAGCGAGGTGGTGGGCGTTTGAATGTGTATGTGGAGGATAAATTGGGGTCAGATCCCAATTTATCTGCAAAAGAATTGGGATCTGACCCCAATTTATTTGCCAATTCCACTATCTGGCGATTCTCCACTGGCTTGCATTGCCCTGACAGTGACCTCACTTACTCCAGTCCTATCCCGTCGATGTTTTCATTCAACTCGGCAGTCGGTGCTTGTGAAATGTGCCGTGGCTTTGGTCGCGTGATTGGCGTTGACTATGGTTTGGTCATACCAAATGACAAACTTACTTTACGTGCAGGCGCGATCAAAACGATTCAAACACCTGCATGGAAAGAATGCCAAGACGATTTGATGCGCCATGCTGAGGCTGAGGGCATTCCGCGTGACACGCCTTGGTACAAATTGTCCATAGAGCAGCAAGCGTGGGTCATCGATGGCTCACCCTTGTGGAAAGGCAAATGGAACCACCAGTGGTATGGCATCAAGCGCTTCTTTGAGTACTTGGAGAGCAAGTCTTACAAGATGCATATTCGCGTGCTGCTGTCGAAGTACCGCAGTTACACACCATGCCATGTTTGTGGCGGCGCACGTTTGAAGATAGACAGTTTGTTGTGGCGGATTGGCTCCAAAGAAAATGCAGACGCGGTGATGCAGCCTTCGCAGCGCTTTTTGCCGCAAGGTGTTAAGTGGACAAGAAAGCAACTAGAAGCTTTGCCTGGTTTATGTCTGCATGATTTGATGTGTTTGTCTATTGACAAACTACACAAATTCTTCAACGCCATGCAAATTGATGTGCAAGGGCAAGACGCACAGGCTTTGCATTTGTTGATGGAAGAAATTCGTACGCGTTTGAAATATTTAAACGACGTTGGCATCGGTTATCTAACCCTTGATAGACAAAGCCGTACCTTGAGTGGTGGCGAGGTGCAGCGTATTAACCTCACGACAGCGTTGGGCACCTCATTGGTGAACACCTTATTTGTGTTAGACGAACCCAGCATTGGTTTACACCCCAGAGACATGAACCGCATCAACCAAGCCATGGTGCGTTTGCGTGATGCTGGCAATACGCTGGTGGTGGTCGAGCACGACCCTGCCGTCATGATGTGCGCTGATCGCATATTGGATATGGGCCCAGGCCCTGGCGTGCGTGGTGGTTCGATTGTTTTTGATGGAACACCAGAAGCTTTGAAATCTGCTGATACCTTGACAGGCGCTTATTTAGGCGCGCGCAAAACAATAGGACTTGGATTAAAGCGTTTGGTAACAGACCACACGCCGCGTTTAATATTGGAAGGTGCACGCGAACACAACCTCAAAAACTTGGCGATTGAGTTTCCTTTACAACGATTGGTGTGCGTGACCGGAGTCAGCGGTTCTGGCAAATCCACATTGATACAAGACATCTTGACGCCCGCCTTGTTGCGTCAATTTGGAAAAGCCACCGAAACACCCGGCATACACGACCGCCTATTAGGTGCAGACTATTTAAGCGATGTTGTGTTTGTGGACCAATCGCCCATTGGGAAGACTGCGCGCTCCAACCCCGCAAGTTATGTGGGGGCATGGGATGCGGTCAGAGAGATATTCGCCACAGCCCCTCTGTCGCAACAACGCGGATACACCGCATCCAAATTCAGCTTCAACGGCGGCGACGGCAGATGCCCCACTTGCGGTGGCTCGGGCTTCGAGCACGTAGAAATGCAATTCTTAAGCGATGTGTATTTGCGTTGAGGCCTGAAATATTGGAAATCAGGATTGAAAGAAATCGCGGGGGAATAATTGGGGTCAGATCCCAATTAAATCAATTGGGGTCTGACCCCAATTACTACTCTGTCTTCTTAAACGTAGCAGATGTCCTAGAACTAACCGTTGGCGAAGCATTGGAAATATTTGCTAACGACAGAGATGTTGTTCGCGCTCTGCAGCCCATCGTGGATGTGGGCTTGGACTATGTGAAGCTGGGCCAACCCGTCCCCACCTTAAGCGGAGGCGAAGCACAGCGATTGAAGTTGGCGGGCTTCTTGGCCGATGCTGCAAAAGTCAAAACATCCAGCAAGCAAAGCTTAGCTAAAAAAGGTTTGTTGTTCTTGTTTGATGAACCCACAACAGGTTTGCACTTCGATGACATTGCCAAACTCATGCGTGCAATGCGACGCTTATTAGAAGACGGAAACTCTTTGATTGTGATCGAGCACAACTTAGACGTCATCCGAGCCAGCGATTGGTTGATTGATTTAGGCCCAGAAGGTGGCGATGCAGGCGGATTTCTTGTGACAGAGGG
>RFTR01000173.1 GCA_009923345.1 Betaproteobacteria bacterium | reverse complement strand
GCTTCGTGCAAGGTAAACAACTTTGGTTGGCTTGGCAGGCTTGCAACAGCTGCTTGCACGTTCTCCCACACAGAAAAACCTTCTGTCTTTCCCAAAGCAATGACCATCTTCACCTGAGCGCGTTGCATCAAGTCTGCCAATGCATGTGCATCAAGCATCCAGTTGATGGGAAACACACGCACCGCCAGCAAGCCACCCATCATGGTGGCAAACAAACCTGGGACTGTGGGAGTGACCACTGCCACTACATCGTCTGCCCCCATTCCAGATGCGCGCAAAAGATTCGCGCATTGGATCGCGCGATGTTCTAGTTCGCCAAAGGTCCATGTACGCACTTCGCCATCGACATTGCCGTTGTGCGTGGCATACAAGGCAATCCGACTTGGGTCGTCACGACAACCATCTAGCAAATTTAGAGCAAAGTCCCAACGCGTGATGCGTTCTTCTAGTGGGATTTTTTCTATGGCTTCGACATCTGCCATTGTGCGAAGCGGTTCGTAGTGGTCTTTTATGACGCCAGCCCCTGGCAGGTCCTGGCTCATAGTGCACCCGCAAGTGCCAAAGTGCGTTCAGCTAAACGCACGTTGGCGTAATCGACCATCATGCCCTCGTATTTCACTGCGCCTACACCGCGCGCCTCGCCGTCACGGAAAGCAGCAATCAAACCGCGGGCGTATGCCACTTCCAACTCGCTAGGAGAAAAGACGGTATGCATAACATCGACTTGGGTGGGATGGATAGCCATCTTGCCCACAAAGCCCAACTCGCGCGCAATCAAGCATTCTTCGCGCAGCATGTCGGTGTCTTTGAGGTTCATAAAAACACCATCGACCAACCACTGAACACCAGCAGCACGCGCATCGACCACCAGTTTGCTGCGCGGATAAGCCAGCGCCAAACTGCGTGGAGTCCAGCGTCCACCTAAATCGACCATGAAATCGCCCTGCTCCGCGCTGGCCAATGCCATACCAATGACCCGCGTTGAGGCTTTGGCAATATCAAACCCATTGCGAAGACCTAAGCAGGTTTCTATCAAAGGCAATATAGACAAAGTGCCTTCTTGCATGTTGTGTTTCGACTCAACGTCTTTCAAAGCTTTGGCTACTGCTTGTATATCGTCAGCGTCATCGGCTTTGGGCAAAACAACGCCAGCCACATTCACCAAACTACTTGCGTTAGCCAAGACTTGGAGATCGGCCATGAAGTCTCCCGCTCTGGGATTACTGATACGCAAGAACATCGGTTTCTTTAAACCTGCGGCCAGCGCATGGGCGATGTTTTTACGGGCTTCGTCTTTGGCGTTTAATGGGACCGAGTCCTCTAAGTCAAAAATCATGGCGTCCGCATCACCCAATTGGGCTTTAGACAACAGTTCTGGGCGACTACCAGGCGCGAACAACAGGGTGCGGTACATCTTGATGGGCTGACTATCCATAACTTATTGACCTTTCCAAACAGGCGCACGTTTTGCTAGAAATGCCTTGGGCCCTTCTTTTGCGTCATCGGTGGTGTAGAGAAATGACGCTAAATCTTGCTCCAAGCGAAGACCGTCCGCCAATGTCAAGTCTGCACCTCTGTGCACCGCTGCTTTCGCGCTTCGCACCGCAATGGGTGCGTTGGCGGCCATTTGCTCGGCGAGCTGTATGGCTTTGACTAACAACTCTTTAGCAGGCACCACGTATTCAACCAAACCCATGGCAAGCGCCTCGTGGGCTGAAACAGTGCGTCCCGTCAAAATCATGTCCAAGGCGCGGGCAGTTCCCACACGGCGTGAAAGGCGCTGTGTACCACCATTACCAGGCATCAATCCACGCTTGACTTCGCCAAAGGCAAATGTCGCTTCTTCTGCCGCAAAAGTCAGGTCGCACAAAAGTGCGAGTTCTACACCACCACCAATCGCCAAACCATTGACCGCCGCGATGATGGGCTTGTCAAATGCTGCAATGCCTTCGTTGTTTTCCCAGCGGTAGCGCTTCATTTCTGCCACAGGCATATCTGCGTTTGTTTTAGCAAATTCGCGCAAGTCCATGCCGGCAGAGAACGCTTTTTCTCCGCTACCTGTCAATACCACCGCACCGATTTCTGCGTCACGGCGTAAAGCGTCTAAAGCTTGGCGTAATTCACTTCGCATTTGCATATTGATCGCGTGCATAGCGTCGGGTCGGTTGAGCGTCAACGTAGCAACGCGTCCGTGTTTTTCGACTTGAATGGTCTCGAAGGCGATAGTGTTCATAGGCTTTTATTCGTTGTCCAAATATAGAATACCCCAATCAGGTCATAACACCTGTAGCCTGTTTGTCAGTAAATACCTATGAATTTTGGAAATACCAGCGATCAGGAGTTGATGCTCCAGTCCGTACGCTCTTTGTTAGACGATGTCTGCAGCATGGATTACGCCGCTAAATGCGACATTAACCATACCCCGCCCAGAGAAGCTTTCAATGCCATGGCGCAAAACGGCTGGCTGGGTTTGATTGCGCCAGAGTCCTTTGGCGGATCTGGCGGTTCACCCACCGACCTCGCATTAGTGTTGGAAGAAACGGGACACCATTTTGAAGAACTAGGCTTGTGGCTGTTTCGCAGCTTCACCTACGGTTGCTATGCCATCTTGCAGCACGGCTCCGATGAGCAAAAGCAACGCATCGTGCCAGGCGCGGCCAATGGAAAGTTGTCTTTTGCTTTCGCGCTGTCAGAACCTGATTCGGGCTCAGACGCTGCATCGCTGAGAACCCGTGCCGTGATCGATGGCGACTATTTCATCGTCAATGGACGCAAGCAGTGGACATCCGGCATGGACATCGCCGACTACGCTTTGGTAGCTCTGCGCACCAACGACTTAGGCAAAAAGCAATTGGGTATCAGTACCCTCATGATCGATACCAAACTACCAGGCATCGAAGTGCGCAAGATTGCCACTTTAGGCCAACACGCGATTGGAACGACTGAAGTCACTTTCACCGACGTGCGCGTGCCTCGCACTGCTTTGCTCGGTCAACTCGACCACGGCTGGGCTGTCTGCGAAGACACTTTGCGCTATGAACGTCTGTGTCTCTCCGCTGTGCGCATTGGCGCTGCACGTCAAGCTTTTGAATATGCGTTGGACTATGCCAAGACCCGCCACCAATTTGGCAAACCCATTGGTAGCTTTCAAGTCACGCAACACAAGTTTGCCGATATGAAGGTGATGCTCGACACATCGTTCACCATGGTGCGTCGCTACGCGTGGTTGATGGAAAACGGCAAAGCCGAACGTGCTGATACTGCTGTGATCAAGTACTACATTGCCGAGTCATATAAAACTATTTCGGACATGTGCCTGCAAATCCTTGGGGGCTACGGCTACAGCATGGAATATCCAATGCAGCGCTTCTTCCGCGACTCGCGCTTGGCCACCATTGGCGGCGGCACTTCTGAGATTCAAAAGAACATCATTGCTTCTACTCTGGGGCTTTGATACACGACAACTTGGCTATTGCTAATGTTTGTTGAAGTGGATCACTCTCCACCACTTGCGTAACCAAGCCCCATCGCTGGGCTTGTTCAGCATTAAAGGGCCGCCCAGTCAATGTCGCATACGCCAATCCGCGTGGTGACATCACCTCGCCTACTGCTTTGAGGATCTGCCCTCCAGCGACAAAACCAAAATTGATTTCGGGCAAACCTAACTTAGCTTCGCGTTGCGCCACCACC
>RFTR01000172.1 GCA_009923345.1 Betaproteobacteria bacterium | reverse complement strand
GAAGAATAGCCTTGGATGTTATTTTGGTAAGTTCTTTGTCAATACCCAAGAAGTCAAAACAGATTTTGCGTGCAAGCAGAGGTGAGCCACCAGAAATCAAAGCAGTTATTAGGGTTCGTATAAAAGAGTCAAGAAAGTAGAACTCAAAGCCGATCAAAAGTGAGGCTAAGGCAACCCCGATAGCCCCATCGAGCGCCGCAATCAAGACGATAAGTAATTGAAACCCGCTGGGTATGAAAACCCAATTGACACCATATGAAAACTCATAAGTATCAAAGAGAAGCTTGTTTAAATAGAAAATAACATAGTAAAAGAGTGCACAAGCTAAAACGAGAGCGATTCTTTTGGGTAATGGCATATTGAACAATGTTATGGCAGATACTTTTGCGAAACTAAACAGATAATATCCAGAAATTAATACCCTGCCTTGTGGCAAGTGGCTTTCCTAAATTTTCAAACGTATGAATGAGCAAGATGGAAGTGAAATTGAAAAACCAACAATATGTTGTGCCTCAATACCCAACGATTTTTTCTGCCCTGGGTCTCTTGGTGGTTGCCCTTAGTGGGTTGCTACCAGCAGGGACAGTTAGCGCCCAAAGCAAAGATGCATTGGTTTGTAATGTTGCTGATTTTAAAATGCTAGCGCTTGCAACCAATGATGAGCAAGCGCGCGAAAAATCTGTGAGTGATTGGCTGGCAAAATTTGGTAAGGTTTGTGCTGCAGACCAAATTACTTACATTCGCGGCAACCTTGCTCCATGGCTTGGAACAGCCAACACCATCAAGATCAATCAAAGCATCGAGACGCTATTGGCTGAGAAAAAAACCGCTCAAAAAAATTATGAAGCTGACACCAGCGAGCTAGAAAAGAATAAAAACAATATGCCTGTTAACAAACCACAGGCAGAGACTGTTTCTACCAAGCGCTAGTTCACAATTCGCTTGGACTGCGGTTTAGGTTTTATTGTCAGCTTTGGGCCTGCTACTTATTTGTAAAAACCGCCACCCGTTTGTTCACAAATGCGTCCATGCCTTCTTTCTGGTCTTCGGTCGCAAACAATGCATGGAATAAGCGGCGCTCAAACATCACGCCGTCAGATAAGCCACTTTCAAAAGCCCGGTTGACCGATTCTTTAGCGGCGCGTGTGGCCACTTGTGAGTAGCCGCAAATCATCAAAGCAGCGCCCAAGGTTTCTTCCATGAGTTTGTCTAATGGAACAACGCGGCTGACCAAGCCAGATTTTTCAGCTTCCACAGCGTCCATCATGCGTCCGGTCAAGGCCAAGTCCATCGCTTTGGCTTTGCCGACTGCGCGTGGCAAACGTTGTGTGCCACCAGCGCCTGGGATGATGCCAAGTTTGATTTCGGGCTGACCAAACTTAGCGTTATCAGCAGCGATGATGAAGTCGCACATCATGGCCAATTCACATCCACCACCCAAAGCGAAACCGCTCACCGCAGCGATGACCGGTTTGCGGACTGAGCGAATAATTTCCCAGTTGCGGGTGATGTAGTCGTGCACATACACATCGGCAAAGCTGTATGTGGCCATGGCACCAATGTCCGCGCCTGCGGCGAAGGCTTTTTCGCTACCTGTGATGATCATGCAACCAATGGCAGGGTTGTCATCGAACTCTTTGAGTGCGGCGCCCAATTCAGTCATGAGTTGCTCGTTGAGCGCATTTAGCTGCTTGGGACGGTTAAGCGTGACGACGCCTACTTTGTCAGCATCGATACGGGTTTGGATCATTTCGTAGGTCATGAAAGTTCTCTAGAGGTGGAGTTGAAAAAAGCCAACAATGGCAAACTCCATCCATCTTACTGTCTGGGTGATACCATGCCCGCCATTCTTGCCCCTATTCCCCTAAGCGCATTCAACATGAGTTCACCTCACGAGCAGTCCAACAAGCCAGAACTAGGGCTGACTTTGGCGGTCGTTATTCCCACTTTCAACGAATCACTCAATGTGGGTGTGTTGGTCGAGCGGTTGCACACCACTTTGCAGGGTGTTTCTTGGGAAGCGGTGTTTGTGGACGACGATTCACCAGACGGGACCGTGCAGCGCTTGCGTGAATTGGCGTCGACCGATCCGCATGTGCGCTGTATTCGCCGCGTGGGTAGACGAGGTCTCTCTAGCGCGTGCGTGGAAGGCATGTTGTCGACCAGCGCCCAATTTATCGCAGTGATGGACGCAGACTTGCAACACGACGAAACTTTGTTGCCCACTATGTTGGCTGCTTTGCGCGATGAACACTATGACCTCGCGATTGGTACCCGCTACATGGATGGCGGCAGTGTGGGTGACTGGGACAATAGCCGACGCAACACTAGTCTATTTGCTACTACTTTGAGCCAGCGCTTATTGGGCTTAACCATCAAAGACCCGATGAGCGGTTTTTTTATGTTGCGCCGCCATGTGATCGAAGACGCGGTGTACAAGCTTTCGAATATGGGATTCAAAATTTTGGTGGATGTGGTGGTTTCCTCGCCGAAGACTTTAAGAATCAAAGAGATTCCATTTCGCTTTGGCCTTCGTGTAGCGGGTGAAAGCAAACTAGACAACCGCGTGGCATGGGATTACCTCATGCTTTTGGCGGATAAAACCGTCGGTCGCTACATCCCTGTGCAATTGGTGTCTTTTGCCAGCGTCGGTGCGGTGGGCGTGTTGGTGCATTTGAGTATTTTGTGGGCGGGCATGGCAGTGCTGTCTATGCCGTTTGTGGTGGCGCAAACTTCGGCGGTGTTGATATCGATGGTGTTTAACTTCTTCCTCAACAACGCATTGACTTACCGTGACAAACAATTACACGGCTGGGCTTGGTGGGGTGGGTTGGTCAAATTCATGCTGGCTTGTGGCATTGGTGCCGCCTCGAATGTCGGCGTTGCATCCTATATATATAGCGACTGGGGTTACTGGTTGTTCTCAGGCTTGGCCGGCATTTTGGTGGGGCTGATGTGGAATTACGTCACCACATCACTTTTTGTGTGGCCACAAAAACGCAAAGGCTGATGTGATGCGTTGGACTCCCAGAGTTTGGATGGGCGTTGGTGTAGGCGTTCTGCTGCACCTTGTGATGGGTGCGCTCATCGACCTCTCACCAGATGAAGCACATTACGCGCTATACGCTTCCCACCTCGATTGGAGTTATTACGACCATCCTCCCTTGGTCGGTTGGTTGCAGTGGCTGTTTTTGCAATTCGGTGGCGCTAACGTGTGGATGCGTGTGGTACCCATGTTGGCTTGGGTGCTCACTGCTTGGGGTGTGATGCGTTTGTGTGATGCGATGTATCCAGAAATCGCCAAGAGTTCCGTGTTTGGTTTGCGTGTGGATCTGCTGTTGCTGCTGCTTAGCCCCATTCCGCATTTACTGGGTTTTGCTCTTACACCCGATGCTTTGCTGATGCCGCTCACCTGTTGGGTGATGTGGCTGACTTGGCAACTGTGCCAACCGGATGAAGTCTTACCTAAAAAGAAAAACGCTAACCAAAAACTCGCCACCCAGCAGACAGTTGTCAATTCGAATCAGATGCTGACGTGGCTATTGCTAGGCCTTGCATTGGGCTTGTCCGGTTTGGCCAAATACACCGCAGTACTTTTGGCATTAGGCGTTGTGATGGCCCTGTGTCTTTACAAAGGCTGGCGTTGGTTATTACAACTTGGGCCTTGGCTAGCTTTTGTGGTGGCTTTGTTGTGTGTGCTGCCAGTGCTTTATTGGAATGCCATCAACGATTGGGCCTCGTTTGTGTACCAAGCAAACCACGCAGCAGGTAGTAAAGCG
>RFTR01000171.1 GCA_009923345.1 Betaproteobacteria bacterium | reverse complement strand
ATGGCAGGAAAGCGTTTGGTGACCTCTGCCACTTGCCCCGGATGCACAAACATGCCGCGCACCTTGGTTGTTTGGTCTGCACGGCCCATCCAACCTTTAATTCGGACGTTTGTTCTACCAGTCGGGCAAATACCAGGCAACACAGCAGATAAATCCCCCGTGCCAAAACGTATCAAGGGGTAGTCGGGGTTCAAAGTGGTAACAACCAATTCACCCACTTCACCTTCTGGCACAGGATCACCTGTTCCAGGGCGCACGATCTCGACGATCACACCTTCATCCAACACCAAGCCTTCACGCGCAGAAGTTTCATAGGCGATCAAACCTAGATCTGCGGTGGCATAACACTGGTAGCCTGCAATGCCGCGCTCGGCCAGCCAGTCGCGCAAACTCGGCGGAAAGGCTTCGCCAGAGACCAAGGCTTTACGCACGCTGGGCAAAGCAATGCCTATTTCAGCGGCCTTCTCCACAATGATTTTTAAAAAGCTGGGCGTGCCAATATAGCCAGCCGGTTTTAATTCAGCCATGGCTTGCACTTGTTGTTCGGTTTGACCGATGCCACCTGCAAACACAGTACAACCCAATGCATGTGCGCCCGTTTCCATCATCGAGCCCGCTGGCGTGAAGTGGTAACTAAAGCAGTTATGGATCAACTCGTTTTCACGAAATCCAGCAGCGAACATGGCACGTGCCATGCGCCAGTAATCACCGCGCGCACCTTCTGGTTCATAGATAGTGCCGGGGCTTGCAAAGATACGGGGCATCGCCCTGCCATAGGCAATAGCTGAAAAGCCCCCAAAGATATCTGTACCGCGCAGCGCCTGTTGCTGCGCTAACAATTCGTGTTTACGAATCACGGGCAACTTAGCCAAAGCAGCGCGGCTATTCACGCTAGCTGCATCCACTGAATGCAAACTTTTGCCAAATGCACGCGCACTGGCTTTGGCATGCGCCACTTGGTTTGGCAGTGCGGCTAGCAATGCTGCCTCTCGCTTTGCAGGGTCGCGCGTTTCTAACGCATCAAAATGGTTACTCATAAATAACTTGCTACACCTAGTGCTCAGGCCAACCAGCGCTTGCGGCGTTTGTAGCTCTTGGTGTCTTTGAAATTCTTGCGCTCGCCAGCGCCTACGCCCAAGTAAAACTCTTTGACGTCTTCATTAGTGGCCAGGTCACTGGCCTTGCCGTCCATCACGATGCGGCCCGATTCCATGATGTAGCCGTAATCGGAATAACGCAAAGCCATATTGGTGTTTTGTTCGGCTAAAAGAAACGTAACTTTTTCTTTGTCGTTCAAATCTTTGACGATGTTGAACACCTCTTCGACGATTTGTGGCGCCAAGCCCATCGAAGGCTCATCTAATAAAACAATGCTGGGGTTGGCCATCAATGCGCGCCCAATGGCGCACATTTGTTGCTCTCCGCCTGATGTGTAAGCGGCTTGCGATGTGCGACGGGTTTTCAAACGGGGAAAGTAGTTGTAGACCTTCTCCAAATTGGCGGCGATCTCGCCTTTGTCTTTGCGGGTGTAACTGCCCGTCATTAGATTTTCTTCAATCGTCAAATGGGCAAAGCAATGACGCCCTTCCATCACCTGCACCACGCCACGTTGCACCAAGTCAGCGGGCGTGAGGTTTTCAATCCGCTCACCACGCAATTCAATACTACCTTTGGTCACGGCACCACGTTCGCCTTGTAGCAAGTTAGAGACGGCGCGCAAAGTCGTCGTTTTGCCAGCGCCATTGCCGCCTAACAAAGCGACGATCGCGCCTTGAGGCACTTGCAATGAGACGCCTTTGAGCACCAAGATCACATGGTTATAGATCACCTCAATGCCATTGACATTGAGCACGATGTTGGAAGTAGTCATAACTTTGTCCCAAGGTGGCGCTTGCGCGACACCTGTTTGATTAAGACTGGCAGTCCGCAGGGGTGCGGCGCGTCATCTTTTTGTCTGACAGATATTTTTCGGCGCCAGCTTTCACCATAGGCTTCAAAATTTGCTCATCAGCTTGGTACCAATCGGAGTTCATGTTCCATTTGGCACCATCCCAAGTTTGCACACGTGCCCAGCTGGAACCCATATGGTCAGCACAACTTGTAGAAATGGGGCGCATGACACCGGCCAAACCTAATGCGTCCAGACGTTTTTGGTCCAAGGCCAAGTTTTCTAGCCCCCAGCGCACTTGCTCGCCGGTCATCACTTTGCCCTTACCAAATCGCTCTTGTGCACGTCGAACAGCCTCAATACTGAGCACTTGGATGATCACACCACGGGTATAGAGCACCGAGCCAACTTCGTCCTTGGGTCCAGTACCTTGGCCTTTGGCGTGCACATACTTCAAGATGTCTTGAATCACTTTGGGTTGTGTACCAGATGTATTCAATGCCAATGCGTTATAGCCTTTGGCGCCGTCGCCAACATCACGTGTATCTGGCTCAGCACCTGCCCACCAAACGCCATACATCTTGTCGCGTGGGTAGCCAGTGGCTTGTGCTTCTTTTAATGCGGTGGAATTCATCACACCCCAGCCCCACAACAACACATAGTCAGGACGGCTTTGGCGCACTTGTAACCATGCGGCTTTTTGTTCTACGCCTGGCGCGGTCACTGGAATCATTTGCAACTCAAACCCGTGCATGCGTGAGCGCTCTTGCAACAGAGGAATAGGCTCTTTGCCAAAAGGACTGTCGTGGTAGACCAAGGCAATTTTTTTACCCTTGAGGTTGTCTAAACCACCAGCGCCTTTACCGATGTGTTGGATCAGAATGTCTGCTCCAGACCAGTAATGGCCCATCAAAGGGAAATTCCACTTAAATGCCAAGCCATCTTGCGCGACAGAAAGCCCATATCCCAAAGTTATCAAGGGGATTTTGTCGACGGGGGCTTTTTCAGTCAGCGCAAAAGTAATGCCGGTGGACTGTGGATCAAATAAAGACACACCAGGACGACTCTTCAAACGCTCATAGCATTCAACGCCGCGGTCTGTCGCATAGTTGGTTTCACACTCTTCAAATGTCAACTTCACACCATTGATACCGCCATCACGCGCGTTGATCATCTTGATGTAATCTTGCTTGCCATTTGCCCAAGGCACGCCATTGGGTGCATAAGGCCCTGTGCGATAAGAAAGCAATGGGAAAAATTGCTCTTTGGCTTGCGCCCAAGCAGTGCCTGTAGTGGCACTGACTGCGGCGACCGCTACGGCGGCAGCCATCATTAATTGACTAAGTTTCATACGATCTATCTCCTATTAAATGTTGTAAAAAGCACGGGACGAAAAAAACTTAATGTGGAAATGGCCACAAACGCAATTTTTGTTTGCCGGTTGCCCACAGCTTGGCAAGGCCATGCGGCTCGACAATCAAAAACCAAACGATCAGTCCGCCAAAGATCATGAGCTCTGCATGGGATGCGGCGGCTGTGGAGGCTTCGAAACCAAACAAGTCTGCAAACCAAGGCAAAAACCGGTTGAGTGCAATTGGCAGAATCACAATAAAAGCTGCGCCCAAGAAGCCGCCAGCAATAGAGCCCAAGCCGCCAATAATCACCATGAACAAAAGCCTAAATGAAAAGTCTACTGAGAAGGCCGCAGGCTCCCAAGCTCCCAGATAAATGAAAGCCCACAAGGCACCGGCCACGCCGACAATGAAGGAGCTCACAGCAAATGCAGTGAGCTTTGCGTACATAGGACGAATACCAATGACAGCGGCGGCGACGTCCATGTCGCGAATGGCCATCCATTCACGCCCGATAGCGCCGCGCACTAAATTTTTCGCCATCAATACGATAGGAATGAGTACGCATAAGCAAAACAAATACTTGCTTTCTGCACTTTCAATCG
>RFTR01000018.1 GCA_009923345.1 Betaproteobacteria bacterium | reverse complement strand
ACGTCATTAATTACGTTGTCTACATTGATGCCAAAAAAGTAATGCTTAATGTTTTTTTCTTCGCAAACCTTTTTGTAAAAGAAGTTCAAGTGTTTCTTAAGGTTCGCTATGCCACCGTATTTTTTTAGTAGATCTTCCATCTGCTCGCTCTATTGATGTCATCGGTAAAAAAGAATACTTTTTCATACCAAGAAAAAGGAGGTGTTGGCGTTTGACGCGCTTAATTGAACTTGTCTGCGTGTTTCACGCCGGTACATATTCTAGGGCGAAAATTAATTATTACTAAGTTGTAATCTTAGTAAAAAGATAAGTTTCTCCTATTTGACCTCGATATACATGCACATTCCAACTCTGATTAGTATTTTAGAACTCAAAAAAATTCTAAATTGCCATAATCTTGTGGGTGCATGCAAAGAAACTCCAAGTCTTTATGAAGAAACTTGAGCTTGGGAGTCAATACCATGGACGTATATGTATTTCTCAATTGCGTAACACCTAAAGAAAAACCATGTCATACACGAATAAGTTCAAACTAGCCGGTGTGATGGGAATGCCGATCTACCAATCGCGCTCCCCCATCTTGCATAACTACTGGTTAACCAAATACGGCATCCAAGGTGCCTATGGCCACTTTCCTGTAGAACTCCGTAACTTGGAGGCGGCGATACGCGGTTTATCTGCTTTGGGATTGGCGGGTTGCAACATCACCTTGCCGCACAAAGTGGAGGCGATGAAGATGATGGACCACATCGATCCTTTGGCGCAACGCATGGGTGCCATCAATTGCATCGTGGTCCAAGCAGATGGGGCGCTACATGGTTTTAACCACGATGGCTATGGATACATTCAGTCGGTGAAAGACGCCAAGCCTGATTGGCGCGCCGACGCGGGCCCCATTTTGGTCCTCGGGGCTGGCGGTGCGGCCAGAGCCATCTTGCTGAGCTTGGTAGATGCGGGTGCAAAAGAGATTCGCTTAGTCAATCGAACCCCTTCCAAAGCCCAAGAACTCACAAACGGGGTTGAATCTGTTGTCAAAGTATTCAACTGGAGCGAACGCAATGAATGCATGCGTGGCGCAGCCATGTTGATCAACACGACCAACCTCGGCATGTACGGGCAAGCGACCTTAGATGTGCAATTGGATGCGCTTCCCTTGACTGCTTTGGTGTCGGATGCTGTTTATATTCCCCTCGAAACAGCTTTGCTTGAAAAAGCGCGCCTCAGAGGCAATCCCACGGTCAACGGTTTGGGTATGTTGCTAAACCAAGCGCGTCCGGCATTTCAGTCATGGTTTGGAGTGATGCCCGAGATCACCCAAGAATTAAAAGAAGCTGTATTGGCTACGTTCTAAGCACTAAGCAAACCGGCCCAAACATGGGCAAATTAATCTGCATTTACAGCTCGACTCTCTTTACTTGGCAAACGCCTAAGGTCTCTAATTGTTTGGCAACACGAAATGCCAAATCTTCCCGCCAAGGGGCTGTGATGATTTGAATGCCTAATGGCAAATCTTCATTCAAGCTGGGCCACATCGGTGCAGCCACCACAGGGCAGCCAGCAAACGAAATAGGTTGCGTTAGTAAACCCATAGCCGCGCGACTCGGTAAGGTTTGGCCTTGGATTTCCAACCAGTCTGTGCCGATCACGGGTGCGCTCACCGGCGTAGCGGCCGCCAACAACACGTCCCAGTTCTCGAATAAGGCGTTGACTTTGTCGCGGTACATGCGGCGAAAACGTTGCGCTTTGATATACCAAGCAGCGGGTTGCAAAGCGCCTGACATAAAACGGTCTACAGACAGAGGTTCCATCTCTTCAATACGGTGGCGCAGATTGTCTAAATGCAATGCGCCCCCTTCGCTGGCTGTGATGATGAATGCGGCGATACGCCCTAATGTCGCGTCTGGCCATTCCACTTGCGCATGCACACCCAAGGCTTTTGCTGCAGTAGCAACCACCTCGCGTGCTTGGGGCGAGGCGTTGTCTTCAAAGAAGCCATTGAGAACACCGATACGCAAACCTTTTGTGCCTTGTTGCAAAGTGGGTAGCACGGGTTCAATCTTCTTGACGTGACAACCAGGGTCTAGCGCATCGGGGCTTTGCATGGCGTCATACATCGTGGCCAAACCGTCCAAGGAATTGGCAAAGCCGCCTAAATGGTCGATGCTGTTGACGAACGGAAAAGTCCCCCTCCGCGACAACCTTCCAAAAGTGGGTTTGAGTCCCCATACGCCGCACAACGAGGCAGGCACACGAATAGATCCGTTGGTATCAGACCCTAATGCCAAAGGCACTTGGTGCGCAGCAACTGCCGTGCCTGAACCACCCGAAGAACCGCCCGATACGCGTGTAGTGTCATGCGGGTTTCTGCAAGGGCCGTAGTGCGTGTTCTCGGTGGTGAAGCCATAGGCGAACTCGTCCATATTGAGCGAGCCGACCAAGACAGCACCGGCTGCTGCCATACGTTCGATCAAAAAAGCGTCTTGCTTGGCAGGAGCGTGATGGCAGTTGACGATAGAGCCTGCCAAGGTGACTTGGCCCTGCACATCAAATAAATTTTTGACGGCAAATGGCACACCTGCCAATGGCGGTAGTGAAGCGCCAGAAGCACGCAATGCGTCAATCGATTGTGCTTTTTGTATCGCACGATCTACATGTTTGGCTGTAAACGCATTGACTTTTGGGTTGGTGGTTTCAATACGGTCCAAACTAGATTGCAGCACTTCGCTTGCGCTAAAACTGCCCTTGGAAATACCTTGCGTGATTTCCGCGCTAGAAAGGTAGTGCAAACTCATGACTCTATTGGCTTGGGGCAATAAATTTCGGCGATTTCCAGATCGACGGGGCAGTCCACTTGGTCGAGTAACTGGGCCATGACTTCTGTGCGTTTGAAATGCGCTGCTACTCGTGCAACCCGCGCCTCATCGGCAGGCAATCCCAGCGCGAGTGCGCTGGTTTGCACGAATTTATGTGTTTGCTCGTCTGTCATTTTTCCCAACTCGTTAAATACACACTAGTGGCTGTGACTATGCCATAGACCGCCATCGCGAAGGCGATCAGCGCAAACAAGCTAGACGGGCTGGTGCCAGCTTGCAACATGTAGAAACCTCCCCCTGCCACCATCATCAACCGCATGGTGCCAGCTAAAACAGGGCCCAATAATTTGCCTGCGCCTTGGGAGGCGAAATACAAGCAAAGCCCGAGGGCAAAAAATCCATAGACTGGGGCCACCCATATTAAATAGAGATGGGTAATGCCAATCACTTCTGCGTTGTCAGTAAATAGGGATGCCCATTGGTCAGGCAAAACAGCAGCAAAGAGTCCGATGACACCCACAATACCAGCCGACAAAGCTGCACCCGTCCAAGCCACTTGCTTGGCCCGTTTCACAAGACCGCCTCCAATGGCCATTCCCACCATGGGCACGCAAGCCACGCCAATCGCAAAGGTGATGGGGATGAGCAAGAACTCCAAGCGCGTGCCAATTCCGTATCCAGCCAGAGCACTCGGGCCAAAACCAGCCACGATTTTTGTCAAGATCAAAATCGTCAGCACCGTTTGGATTGATGAGACAGAGGCAATCGCACCAACTCGCAAAATATCTTTGAAATATGCGGGGACAAACTGCAGCGAGAACTTCAAGCGCACGCGACTGCCACTGGAGCGCAAGTATTTGCCTAAATATATGGCAGAAACGCTGTAAGCAATGACTTGACCTGCAGCAACGCCAGCCATTCCGAATTGAGGAAATGGGCCAAGCCCCAATCCCAAAGCGCCTCCCAAAACCACTTGACCAATAGCTACCAACATCAAAACCGTGGATGGGGTTTTCATGTTTCCAGAGCCGCGGATGGCTGAGGCAAATGCATTGGTCAGCCAAATTGTGATGGCGCCTGAAAACATGATGTTGGCATAGGCCAGTGCTTCGTCTAATGCCAGGCCAGAGCCGCCGATCAAGGCAAAAATATCGCGACCCCACACTAAAAATAACAGGCTGTAAGCAATCCCAATCCCTAAGCTGATGATGAAGGCATGCATCACGAGTTGGTTGGCTTTGTCATCATCTCCCGCACCTATGGCGCGGCTAATGGCTGAAGAAATGCCACCGCCCATAGATCCCGCTGAGATCATTTGTTGCAACATGACCATCGGAAAGACCAAGGCCTCTGCGATCGTGACCAAAGCACCAGCGGCCATGGCCAGCATATTGGGAAGACTCAGCCGCCAAATGGTGGAGAAGATTGGGGCTGTGGTGAGAGCGTGTTTGTCGTTCATGGCGCGCGGTGGCATCTTGCCACAGACTTCATAGCCGGGTGGTTGGCTACAAGCCCCTTGGAGTCGCATGGACGATAGGTGAATCGCAAGTGCTGTCACTAAGATGCGGTCACACAAATCATGGAGACGCAGATGTTGAAAAAGTTACTGGTGCCCGCCCTGTTGGTTTTGGGTTTTGTGAGCACATTCGTGCCCAGTGCCCAAGCGCAGGGCTATCCCAACAAATCTATTCGCTTGATCGTACCTTTCCCACCAGGCGGAGGAAACGACGTGATTGGGCGAATCATTGCCCAAAAGTTGACCGAGCGATTGGGCCAGCAAGTGGTGGTGGATAACCGCGCTGGCGCTAACGGCATTGTGGGCTTGCAAGCACTGATGCAAGCACCACCAGATGGTTACACCATTGGTGTTGCAGCCGCGGGTCCGATGGCGGTGAACCTCGCTCAAAGATTTTTCTTACATCACCAATATGGTGATCTTTCCTTTGATCTTGGTGACGCACCCTTCTGTACCAGCCAAGACTACCCAAGAGTTGATTAATTTGGCGAAGGCTAAGCCCAAGCAAATCTTCTATGCCACACCAGGAAGTGGCAACTCGGCGCATTTAGCGGGTGAGTTGCTCAATTCCATGGCCAATGTCCAAACTGTGCATGTGCCCTACAAAGGCCAAGGCCCAGCGATGGCCGACTTGGTCGCAGGACAAGTGCAAATGATGTTTGCCAGTATTCCTTCGGTGCTTCCACAAGTGAAGTCAGGCCAAGTCAATGCGATTGCGATGGGAAGTGCTAAGCGGGTTCCTTCATTGCCTGACATTCCTACGCTTTCTGAGTCTGGCGTGCCTGGGTTCGAAGCCTACTCGTGGGCTGGTATGTTGGCGCCGGCCAAAACGCCTAAAGACATCGTTGCACGTTTGAACAAAGAGATCGTCGATATCTTGAAACAAAAAGATGTCGCTGACACGCTCAACCTACAAGGTGCAATTCCAGTAGGTGACACTCCGGACCAATTCGCCGCTTATGTGAAGGCGGAGATGAGTAAATGGGGCGCTGTTGTTAAATCTGCCAATATCAAAGCCGACTAAGGAAATACCATGGCTACCAAACCCACTAAAAAAACAAGCAAATCTAGATCGCCTGCATTTCAGGCCGGCCTTGCAATGCGTAAAAAAGTGCTGGGCGACGACTATGTCGAACGCTCATTTAAAAACGCCGATGATTTGAATATGCCGTTTCAAGATTTGGCGACCGAGTTCGCTTGGGGAACGGTATGGACGCGTCCAGGGCTGTCATTGCGTGACCGTAGTCTTATGACCTTGTCCATGTGCATTGCGCTTAATCGCCCTGCAGAAATCAAGATCCATTTGCGCGGTGCGATCCGTAACGGAGTGACACGTGAAGAAATACGCGAACTGATCTTGCATTCTTTCCTCTATTGCGGCGGGCCTGCCGCACTCGACGCTTACAAAGCCGTGCGCGACGAGTTGCCCATCATCGAGGCGCTAGAAAAAGCCGCCAAGAAAAAAGCACGTAAGGCCAAATAAAAACTATCGAATACCCGCCATCTTGGCAAATACCTCTGCGGTGGAGGCGGTGTCTTCTTGCGAGAGGCCTTGTGCCATGGCGGCGGTGTAGATAGACGCGCAGGCTTGAAAGAGTGGGGTGGGGCAGTCGACCGATTTGGCCATCTGTCCGATGACTTCCATGTCTTTTTGCCAGACCTCGACTTTCATCGTGGGCGGGCTGTATTTGCGCTTCGCCATCATGTCCATGCGCAGACGCATCACGCCCGTACCCAGCACGGGGCTATTGCCGAATAGCTTGAGTACCTCTTGGGGGTCTAACCCCATCTTGCGCGCCAGTGCGACCGATTCTGCATAGGCCACGTTGTAAATAGCTACCAAATGGTTGGCAGAGAACTTCAGTTTGGTGCCGTTGCCAAAAATACCTACATACGGAACATTGTCGGTAAAGACTTCTAGAACAGGTAAGGCTTTTTTATAAGCAGCTTGGGGGCCGCTGGCAAAAATAGTCCAAGCTCTGTCTTGGATGCGAACCGCTGTTCCACTGATGGGGCAATCGAGTGCGGCAATGCTGGCGCTTTTGAGCGTTTTGGCAAATAAGTTTTTATCTGCCATCGTGAGCGTGCTGGTTTCAATAACGATGGGTGGTGTTTTTGCTTTTCTGGTGTGTTGGCCATCGACGATGGCCTGTGTCACTTGCTCCAACGCTTTGGAAGTGGCTACAGAAACAATGACGATGTCTGCGCGGGCTGCTACATCGCTGGCATGGGACAGAAATTGACCGCCATTTTTTTTAAAACGTGTTTTGGCTTTAGCGTCGATGTCAAATCCGCAGACTGTGTACCCATGGTCTAAAAGTGTCTCTGCCATGGTGCCACCCATGATGCCGAGCCCGTAGATGCCAACTATGGGCAAAGTCGATGCGGATTTTTTTGTCATAGCTTTGTATTAACCAGCGACTAAACCGGCCGCTTTTACACCGGCGGCGCAAATCAATTCGTCTTCGTCACCTGTTCCACCGCTGGCACCAGCGGCACCCAAGATATGACCAGCTGCATCTTTAATGAGAACAGCACCTGGTTGGGGTAGAAACTTACCTTCAGCCGTTGCGGATAAAGAAACAAAGAAGTTAGGGTTGTCCTTAGCGCGTTCGGCTAAAACACGGCTAGATGCACCAAAGCCCACAGCCCCCCAAGCTTTTGCACGCGCGATATCAAAGCGAAACATGCTAGCGCCGTCTTCGCGTTCAAAGGCTACCAATTGCCCAGAAGCGTCCAATACGGCAATGCCCATGGGTTTGTAATTAGCAGCACGCGCAGCTTGTCTTGCGCCTTGCAAAATTTTGGTAGCTTGATCGAGAGTGAGGTGTGACATACGGGGTTCCTTTGTTTAAGAGATACTTTGCGAATTATCGTGTTGTATTGAAATCAGGCTGTCGTGTGTGCAACATGCGCAAGCGAGAAGCTACAGTCGACACGCGACAAGCGAGACGCTTGTGATGGCGATACACTGAATTATTATTTTGGTCACTCAGGAGAAATGCACTTGGATACGATGACAACGCGTTTTGGAAGCGGGCAAGCAGTACAACGATTAGAGGATGACCAATTGCTCAAAGGCGCTGGTATCTACACCAGCGATGTCGCTCCATTAGGGCAAACCCATATTTGTTTTTTTAGATCGCCTTATGCGCATGCACGCATCGTGCGAATCGACACCTCGGCGGCCAAATCGATGCCAGGTGTGCATTTGGTGGTGACTGGAAAAGAGCTGGCTGACGCTGGCATGAAGCCCATGCCGCGCCCCATTAACTTCACCCGCGCTGATGGATCAGCTGCTGCATCAGCTGATCGCCGCATTTTGGCTTCCGACCGCGTGCGTTACGCCGGTGAAGCTATCGCGGCGGTAGTAGCCGATACCCAAGAACAAGCACGCAATGCCATGGAGGCGATTGCAGTTGAATTTGAAGAGTTGCCTTGTGCAGTGACGTTTGATGATGCACTCAAACCCGGTGCCCCGTTGCTAAGCGATGCGCCTGATAACCGCGTTGCTGAAACACGCTATGGCGATGCTGCTGCAGCTGACAAAGCATTTGCACAAGCAGCCCATGTGGTGTCTTTAGATATCCATAACCAACGTTTGATGGCCGTGACGATTGAGCCACGTAGCATCTTGGCGTACACAGAAGGTGGACGTTTACTCATCCGTATCAGCAGCCAAATGCCAACGGGTGTTCGCACATTGGTTTGTGACTTGCTGGGTTTACCAGCAGAGAAGGTGCGCGTCATCGTGGGTGATGTCGGTGGCGGCTTTGGTATGAAAACGGGCGCCTACCCTGAAGACGTGGTGGTGGCATATGCTGCCCATCACTTGCAAAAACCTGTCAAATGGATTGCAGACCGCAGCGAAGAGTTTTTGAGCAGTGCACATGGGCGCGATATTTCTAGTAAAGCATCGCTTGCGATAGACGCCAAGGGAAAAATTCTGGGCTTGCGTATCGATACCTTGGCCAATGTGGGTGCATATCCCACTATGACTGGCATTGCGATCCAGTTGTTGATCGGACCGTGGGTGCAAACCAGTGTGTATGACATTCCACTCATCGATTTCCATTTCACGGGAGTGATGACCAACACCGCAACAACGGGGGCTTACCGTGGCGCCGGTCGTCCTGAAGCGATTTACAACATCGAGCGACTGATGGATGAGATTGCACGCCAGTCAGGCATCGACCGCATTGCCTTGCGTCGCCAAAATTTTGTGCAGCCGCAACAAATGCCTTACAAGAACCCTATGGGCCAAACTTATGACACGGGCAACTTCGAATCTATCATGAACCAAGGCATTGAGAAAGCGGATTGGAGTGGCTTTGAAGCCCGCGCCAAAGCTTCTGCGAGCAAAGGCCTTTGGCGCGGTTTAGGCATTGCCACTTTCTTAGAGTGGACGGGTGGAAACGCTTTAGAAGAGAACGTGCAAGTCAAAGTCTTGGACGATGGGGTGATTGAGGTCTACACAGCGGTGAATGCTATGGGGCAGGGTATTGCTACCTCGCTTGCGCAATTGGTGGTTGATGTCTTTGGCGTTCCTTTGTCGCAAGTGCGTATCCATATGGGCGATACCGACCAAAGCAATGGTTTTGGAAGTGCTGGTTCACGCTCTTTGTTTACAGGCGGCTCTGCAGTGCATGTCGGCGCAGAAAAAACCTTGGACAAAGCCAAAGAGTTGGCCGCTGAGGCCTTGGAAGCTTCGGCCCAAGATTTGCATTACGCCAGCGGTGAGTTTTTGGTAGCTGGCACGGACCTCAAAATTAGTTTGGCTGCTTTGGCCGCTAAGCAACCGACTAAGCGTATTGAGTTGCAATCGACCACCACGGCTAACGGACCTACTTGGCCCAATGGTTGCCACGTGTGTGAGGTCGAACTCGATCCGCAAACTGGCGCTGTGGGCGTAGTGGCTTACACCTCGATGAATGATGTAGGGCGTGTCATCAATCCCACCATTGTTCGAGGTCAGTTAGATGGCGGTGCGGTGCAAGGCATCGGCCAAGCCTTGTTAGAGCAAGTGGTCTATGACGAAGAAACCGGTCAACTGCTTACTGGTAGTTTGATGGACTATGCGCTTGCACATGCAGATGTGATGCCGCAAATGTTTTCTACCCATATGGACCCTAGTATTCCATGTAAGAACAATGTATTGGGTGTCAAAGGTGTTGGTGAATTAGGAACGATTGGTGCAACACCTGCGGTGGTGAATGCGGTTGCGGATGCTCTAGCGCGCCATGGAAAATCGCACCTGAGTTCACGCCTGCAAATGCCGTTAACGCCTTTTAGGGTATGGCAACTTATGTATAGTGCTTAACTTGAATTTTTAAGAAAGTCAAAATGTCAAATTTCCCGATTGAAAATAAACGCAAAGCAGACTATCCCATCCATTCAGTCTTTACTGATCGTTGGTCTCCTAGATCTTTTTCAAATGAGGCGATCACTGAAGACGAACTTTTGACCATACTGGAAGCAGCAAGATGGGCACCTTCATCCTTTAACGCGCAACCATGGCGTTTTGCTTATGCTCTAAGAGGTGATTCTTTCTTTCAACCATTGGCTGAAAGCATGAACGCCGCCAATCAGCAATGGGCGCCCAAGGCTGCCGCTTTGGTTGCTGTGACCTCCTTCAAACTATCTATACCGCCCGGTGCTCAAGCACTTGTACCCAACGGTGCCCACACGTTTGATACAGGTGCTGCTTGGGCATGCTTGGCAATTCAGGCCACATTGTCTGGATGGTATTCGCATGCGATGGGAGGCATCGACTTTGAAAAGGCCTCTGCTGCGATCAACCTTCCAAAAGACCATCAATTGCATGCGCTTGTTGCTATTGGTAAACGCGGAGACCCTAGTGTTTTACCTGATGCGTTACGCGAAAGAGAGTCGCCTAATCCACGTAAGCCGATTCGTGAATTAGCAGTTCGCGGAAAGTTTTTGTAAGCTCTGATTTTTTGATTAAACTCTCGCTTGTTAGTTGACTATTAAAATATCAGATATAAAAACGTAAAAGGGATAGTTTCTTATGGCACATCTGAGTAACGCTCAGTGTTTATTTTTTTTCGAATGGGGCTTTCGTGCCCTTTGAAAATTGTGCTCAGTGCCAAAGATGTTGTCACGTTGACCCAGGATATCCAGAGTTGGAGATAACTCTGACAGCCAAAGAAAAATTAAAGCATGGGCAGCTTTGTATGAATGGCAATTGCGAACACTTGGGTCCCAAGGGATGTGTTCTGGGAGACGAGAAGCCCTTCTCTTGCAAGCTCTACCCCCTTTCTTTCAACCCCAAATCGCAGACCTTCTATTTCGATGTGGAGTGCCCCATCATGCCGGAGTACGTGGAGCAACTCGCTTCACCTAAAAGCGTTGCCTCCAAACATTTGTCCCTTATGGCGGCAGGCATAAAGAAGCACATCAAATCAGACCCAGCTTTTTTAAAAAGTAACTATGAAATAGACACGGGTTACTTTGAGTTGAAGAAATTACCAGCACAGCCCTTGAAGAAGGAAGTACAAAAATGAGCGGTTCTATGGCACTACGCATGCCCGAGTTATCGGAGCATCATGAAGCACCTCCCATCCTCTCCCATGAGGAAACGGTTCGAGAAGTTCAGCAAGTTGGCTACCAAACTTGGACCCTAGACAATTTGTGCGTAGACAGTCACCACAACGATATTCATTACTACACCAGCCGTTGGGATGCCTTGTGCCCCTACATTGATGTTTCGCACGAAATGATGGCCCAAGCCCCGCGTCCTTTTGTGGTGTACGCCTTGCCACCCGATAGTCAGTTTGGTGTGCCCATCAATGACAAATACGGCTTAGTTCATGTGTCCGATGAAAACTTCTGGACCGAGCCACGCCGAGAGCGCAAATTCCGCGAACTCGAGAAGATGTATAGAACTTTTAGCTATACCGAGTCTGTGGTCCCTGGAAGTGCGCTAACCTTAGAAGACTTATTTGTCATGGGCGGCGAACATTTCGAGGCCTATGAAATAGACGACCGTGAGATCGAAGGCTTTTTAGACTACATCCAAACCTTGGATGTGCTGATCTTGCAAGTGCATGACAGCGAAGGTGAGTTGGTGTTGACCGATGTGTCGGTGCTTTTGCCTAAATACGACCAGGTCTACGGTAGTTTCTGCCAATGGAATCGTGATTACAAAAACCGCTCACCTGGCATCTATGCTTGCTTGTTAGCGTCTAAGTGGGCTGCTAAGAACGGTTACAAGTATTACAACTTAGGCCCTGTAGATGATTACGGGTACAAGGCTTTGTTCGTTACAGATTACGAGCCTATTTATGCCATCGCTTTGACTGACTTGGACCACGACATCGTGTTAGATCCCACATCACCTCTGCATGTGGATTTCAGGCCTGAGCAGTTGAACCAAATTTATCGCCAGACTCCCCATGTCCTAGTTAAAGCACCGCCACCCTCTCCGGTAGTGCCTGCACAAGCCTCTAACGAGGATTAACTCCTGGGTTGTAGGGCGGTACGTTTATTTAAAAACGTGCTTTTCTCCAAAGCTTTTGTCGTAGTCGATGGTGAGTTCTTCACCAGCATTAATTTTTCTGAGTGAAACCAGTTCACCCACCTTGGTGAATTTCAGGCTGGGCTTTTTCGAGTGGTTTAGATAAACAGACATGTTGGTGGCGTTCATCCCGAAAACTGGTACATCCACCTTTTTCTTTTTGTTGTTCACAAAGCAAAACATCTGAACATGCTTGCGAACAGGTGTTGGAAGTTTATTGAGCTCTTCGATAGTAATAGAGAGTTCTTTGGTTGGTAGCCAACTGCGCAGGGGATTGATACCTTTGGGGATTTGGCAATTTTAGAAACGCCGAGGTGGCAGTAGATATCTTCTTGTAGATGTTTGAGCAGGGCTTTTTTCGTTTTTAACATGGCAGTACGGTCAGGCGAGTAACAGGGCAGCCAGTAGTGTCGCGCATTTAGGGGGTTGATTTCAATAACGCGCGAGATACTTCTGTCTCGATGATCTTTTGTGCGGCGTGGTGGGTTGCTGTCATAGGGCGTTTGGCAGAGCGCACCAGCATCAGTTGGCTCATCAACTGGGGCTTCTCGATGCGGTGCACACTGAACTCCTGTGTGTTGGTAAAGTTGCTCATGGTATAGGCGGGCAAAACGGCAAAGCCCAAGCCTTCCTTCACCAATTCCAAGATGGCGTTCAGTCCATCGATTTCCAAAATAATGTGAGGCTTTGCATTGATACGCTGCATTTCCGTCTCAATTAGAAGACGAAATGCATTGGGCCTACTCGGAACAATCAGCGGCAAGAGGCTGAGCGAAGTCAATGGCATGGCCGCCTTCAAGGCCACCCCGGCTTGCTTAGACAATCCGGGTGCGCTGGCTTTGCCAGCTATTAACACCAAGGCCTCGTCATGGAGCAAAGTCATCTCAAGATCAGGAGAGGGGGGCGGGTTGTAGAGGACTGCCATATCTAGGCGGCCAGCCCGCAAACTCTCAACCATCAAAACAGAAAACCCTTCCGTCAAAGACAACTTGGCTTGGGCTAACTGATTTCGGAAAGACAGAGTCAAAGCAACAGTAATGCGTTTAGACAAGCTCGGCGGCAGTCCAATCGACACACGACCCGAAAGCGCCCCGCGCACTGAACCCAATTCCTCTTTGGCGACCTCGATTTGGTGCAAGATGCCTCGCCCATGTTCCAACAAAACCAAGCCAGCCTCGGTGACAGTCACGCCGCGGCCATTCCTAAGCAGCAAATTTTGGTGCAGTGCGACTTCTAGTTGACGCACATGTCGGCTCAGCAAGGGTTGTGCAATGCCGAGCGCCGAGGCTGCTTTGGTGAAACTTCCCATTTCGGCAACGGTGACAAAGGCTTCGATTTGTTTGAGGTCCATATTTAGTTCGAAAACGAATATCAAATTATCTGATATTTAATTTATGCATATCAGCTAGTCCCCGTCTTGTCTCGCTAAACGCCTCTAAATATCTAAAAATACAGCCCATGCAAACGCCTATCCCTTGTCTCTTCATGCGCGGTGGAACCTCTAAGGGTCCTTTTTTCAAAGAATCAGACTTACCTGGTGACAAAGCTACCCGGGACCGCGTGTTGTTGTCGGTCATGGGTTCGCCCGACAAGCGGCAAATCGATGGTATTGGCGGCGCGCATCCGCTCACCAGCAAAGTGGCGATCGTGCGCAAAAGCACTAAGCCTGGCGTAGACATCGATTTCTTATTTGCCCAGTTGCAGCCCGACAAAGATTCGGTCGACACCACGCCCAATTGCGGCAATATGCTGGCAGGTGTAGTGCCTTTTGCGCTCGAAACCGGTTTGGTACAAGCGCAGGGCGACACCAGCACCTTTCGCGTCTTGACACTCAATACCGATATGGCGTGTGATATCACGGTGCAAACGCCTTTGCTGCCAGCGTCAAAAGGTAGCACTTCAAATAAAGATACATCCTCTGCCAAACGTTATGTCGAATACGCAGGCGACGCGCGTATTGACGGCGCACCTGGCAGCTCAGCGCCCATCACCATCAACTTTCTGGATACCGCGGGTTCTGTCTGTTCTTCTTTGCTACCCACGGGACAATTGAAAGACAACATCACCGTGACAGGTGAAGGCTTTCCCCCTTTCACATTGGATGTCACGTGCATAGACAACGGCATGCCCTTGGTTATCTTCAAAGCCAGCGACGTGGGTCGTACGGGTTACGAGTCGGTGGCAGAGCTCAACGCGGACGATGACCTGAAAAAACGTATCGAAGCGCTGCGTTTACAAATCTCTTTGAAGATGGGTCTTGGCGATGTTGCGCAAAAAAACTATCCCAAGATGACATTGATCGCACCGCCTAGAGACGGCGGCTCGATCACCACGCGTTCCTTCATTCCCCATGTTTGCCACGACGCTATCGGTGTGCTGGCTGCGGTAACGGTAGGAACTGCATGCGTATTAAAAGGATCCGTGTGTGAGGGTGTCGCCGTCATGCAAGCCGGAGCTACGCAACATGTGTCGGTAGAACATCCCACAGGTGAGTTCAGTGTGGCTTTAGAGACCGACCCAAACAATCCACAAAACGTGACCAAAGCCGCTCTGCTGCGCACAGCCAGATTGCTGATGCGTGGTGAAGTGATGGTTCCGCACGCAGTGTGGGCGGGGCGTTAATTTCCTCAACATTTATAACTAGGCACCACTTATGAGCCAATCTAAACCCCTCATCATCGACGTCCATGGTCACTACACCACAGCGCCTAAGGCGCTAGAAGACTGGCGTAACCGCCAAATTGCAGGCATTAAAGACCCAACGATGATGCCCAAAGCCAGCGACCTCAAAATCAGCGACGATGAACTGCGCGAAACCATAGAGACCAACCAACTCGCCAAAATGAAAGAGCGTGGCTCTGACATCACCATCTTTAGCCCGCGTGCCAGTTTTATGGCGCACCACATCGGCGACTTTCAAGTGTCTTCTACGTGGGCCGCCATTTGTAATGAACTGTGCTTTCGTGTTGCCCAGCTCTTCCCCAATAACTTTGTGCCTGCCGCCATGCTGCCCCAATCCCCTGGCGTAGATCCAGCCACCTGCATTCCTGAACTAGAAAAATGTGTCAAAGAGTATGGCAACGTGGGCATCAACCTCAATCCCGACCCGTCGGGGGGTCACTGGACATCACCTCCTTTGAGCGATAAGTATTGGTATCCCATTTACGAAAAAATGGTGGAGTACGACATCCCCGCCATGGTGCACGTCTCTACCAGTTGCAATGCATGCTTTCACACCACTGGCGCGCATTATTTGAATGCTGACACCACTGCTTTTATGCAATGTTTAACGAGTGATTTGTTCAAAGACTTTCCGACCTTGAAGTTCCTCATTCCCCACGGCGGTGGCGCAGTGCCTTACCACTGGGGCCGTTTCAGAGGCTTAGCGCAAGAGTTGAAAAAACCTTTACTCCAAGACCATTTGCTCAACAATATTTATTTTGATACCTGCGTGTATCACCAGCCTGGCATTGACTTACTCACACGCGTCATTCCTGTTAAAAATATTTTGTTTGCTTCGGAGATGATTGGCGCTGTGCGCGGCATTGACCCTGAGACGGGCCATTACTTTGACGACACCAAGCGCTACATTGAATCGACTGCCAACCTCAATGCAGATCAGCGCTATGCGGTGTATGAAGGTAACGCACGAAGAGTATTTAGCAGACTCGACACCCAACTCAAAGCCAAAGGCTTGTAATTCACTCCAACTATTTTCAAAAGGAATTTCCCAATGACTGAATTAGGAATTGTCAAACGCAACATCGTGCGTGCAGATGCTGCTGCAGTGCAAAAGCTTGGTAAGTTTGGTGTTGCTACCGTGCACGAGGCTATGGGGCGTGTGGGGTTGATGCAACCCTACATGCGTCCCATCTATAGCGGTGCATTGGTGTCGGGTACAGCCGTCACAGTGCTTTTACATCCCGGTGACAACTGGATGATGCATGTGGTGGCCGAGCAAATTCAACCCGGCGATATCGTGGTCGCTGCGATCACAGCTAACAACTGTGATGGATTCTTTGGCGATTTGTTGGCGACGTCTTTCATGGCGCGTGGCGCTAAAGCTTTAGTGATCGACGCGGGTGTTCGCGATGTGCGTGAATTGACTTCCATGGGATTTCCTGTGTGGAGCAAAGGTATCAGCGCCAAGGGAACGATCAAGGCCACGATCGGCTCAGTCAATATTCCTGTGGTCTGTGCTGGCGTGAACATAGAGCCGGGTGATGCAGTGGTGGCCGACGATGATGGCGTGGTCGTAGTTCCAGCAGCTTGGGCACAAAAAGTGGCCGACGCCGCAGAGGCCAGAGAAGCCAACGAAGGCGAGAAGCGCGCCAAATTAGCCGCTGGTGAATTTGGACTAGACATGTACAAGATGCGCGAATCCCTTGAAAAAGCGGGTTTGCGTTACGTCGACTAACTTAAGAAAAAAATGGAATTTCAAAAAACAGCGGGCTGGCTAGATTGGTACAACGGCCCTAGTAAACCAACATTCAAACTACCTGCAGGGGCAGTCGATGCCCATTGCCATGTGTTCGGCCCTGGCGCTGAGTTTCCCTACGCACCCGAGCGCAAATACACACCCTGCGATGCCTCAAAACACCAGTTGTATGCTTTGCGTGACCACTTGGGTTTTACGCGCAATGTTGTCGTGCAGGCCACTTGTCATGGGGCAGACAACCGAGCGATGGTGGATGCTTTGGTGCAATCTAACGGCAAAGCCCGCGGTGTCGCCACGGTCAAACGCAGTGTGAGCGACGCTGAAATACAAGCGATGCACGTTGCGGGTGTGCGGGGCGTACGTTTTAATTTTGTCAAACGTTTGGTCGACTTCACTCCCAAAGACGAGTTACTAGATATTGCGAACCGTATTAAAAAATGGGGTTGGCATGTGGTGATTTATTTCGAAGCCGTGGACCTGCCCGAGTTGTGGGACTTCTTCACCGCATTACCGACCACCGTGGTGGTAGACCACATGGGTCGCCCCAATGTGGACAAGCCAGTGGACGGTCCTGAATTTGAATTGTTTGTAAAGTTCATGCGTGAACACAGTAATGTGTGGAGCAAAGTGAGTTGTCCAGAGCGTTTATCAGTCACAGGGCCTAAAGCGTTGAATGGCGAGCAAAACGCCTATCGAGACGTGATTCCTTTTGCCAAGCACATCGTGCAAGAGTTTCCCGACCGTGTTTTGTGGGGCACCGACTGGCCACACCCCAACTTGAAAGACCACATGCCCGATGACGGGTTGCTGGTCGATTTCATTCCCCACATAGCACCTAAGGCAGAGTTACAAAAGAAATTGCTGGTCGATAACCCCATGCGTTTGTATTGGCCTGAGGAGACATAAATGGCTTTGGAGAAACCTTACTTGGATGTGCCTGGCACCATTATTTTTGATGCAGAGCAATCGCGCAAAGGCTATTGGATCAACCAGTTTTGTATGTCTTTGATGAAAGCAGAGAACCGCGAAAAATTCAAAGCCAACGAGCGTGCTTATCTAGATGGTTGGCCTATGACCGAAGAACAAAAGCAAGCGGTATTGGCGCGTGATTTGAACTGGTGCATACGCACAGGTGGCAATATTTATTTCCTTGCCAAAATTGGCGCGACAGATGGCAAGAGTTTTCAGCAAATGGCAGGTTCTATGACTGGTATGACCGAAGAGGAATACCGCAACATGATGGTTGGTGGTGGTCGCTCTATTGAAGGTAACCGTTACATAGGCGAAGACGGGACCGCCCAAGCCCAGCATCAACCCCAAGGCTCTGCTGGCAAAGCGTCTGCATAAAAGTCATATATAGAAAGCACCCAGAGATGGCAAAAATTACCGCATCGGTTTACACCTCGCATGTGCCTGCGATAGGCGCAGCGCTGGATTTAGGCAAAACCCACGAGCCGTATTGGCAACCAGTATTTGAAGGCTATGAATACGGCAAGCAGTGGATGAAAGACAACAAGCCTGACGTCATCTTCTTGGTCTTTAACGACCATGCGACAGCATTTAGCTTGGACATGATTCCTACCTTTGCCATTGGTACGGCAGCTGAGTACCAACCTGCCGACGAAGGTTGGGGACCTCGGCCAGTGCCTGTTGTCAAAGGCCATCCAGAGCTGGCTTCACATATTGCGCAATCCGTTATCCAACAAGACTTCGATCTAACCATCGTCAACAAAATGGATGTAGACCATGGGTTGACCGTTCCTCTGTCTTTGATGTGTGGACAACAAGACCCTGTTACAGGCGCTTGGCCTTGCCCTGTAATTCCTTTTGCGGTGAACGTCGTGCAGTACCCAGTGCCTAGCGGTCAGCGTTGTTTCAATCTCGGACAAGCCATTCGCAAAGCAGTCGAGAGTTACGACGAAGACCTC
>RFTR01000170.1 GCA_009923345.1 Betaproteobacteria bacterium | reverse complement strand
CATTGGGCCCATAAGCGCTGGTTATGCGTACTTGGTTTGAGAAGCAAACGGGCCATCAAGGGGGCTAGATAGGCTTGCGACGTATCTACCAACAAGATGTAACGCGACTCACTCACTGCAAGGTGCGCCGAATCCGCAGATTCACTCAAACGTCCGATCCAATCCATGTCCACCAAAGTAGCCAACACATCATCTACTTGTAATGGGTCAAGTCGCAGATCGCTACAAAGCTGTAGAAGACTCGCGCCACGTGCTTGGCTCTGTCTCGCTTGGTGGAGATGTTGCAAAACTTCTAAAGCTAACTCAAAACGCCAACCAGCGGTTCGTAAATCACGGGCAACGCCACTTAGCAATGTCGGTAAATTTGCAACGAATACCGCGCCCATCAAAACAATGGTCCAGGCTAAAAAAATCCATACAAACAAAATAGGAAGGGTTGCAAAAGCGCCGTAAACCATGGAATAGGTGGACATCTTTCCAAAGAAATACGCCAGCACATTTCGAGCAACGGTGATGGCCGCAACCACCCAAGTGCCACCCACCAAAGCATGGCTCCAAGGTACTTGGGTATAGGGAACGTAGCGATAAAGTGCAGCAACGCCCCACACAAACAAGCCATATTCCAACGAACTCAGAACCCAACCTACATTGCCAAAAGCAGTGGGAGAAAAGTCTTGCGAAAAACTCACAAACTGCGTGGTCATCACGATACCAACGCCAATCATCAATGGACCTAAGGTAAGTGCTGTCCAATACAGGAGCAACCTTTGCGCAAACGGACGTTTTTTCTTCACACGCCAAATCGCGTTCAATGTGCGGTCAATAGTAAAAACCAAAGCCAAGGCTGACAGAATTAAGGCCGTCACACCCGCAGCACCTAAGCGACTCGCTTTATTGGCAAACAAAGTGAGATACCCCAGTACTTGGCGAGAAATATTGTCTGGCATCAGGCTTTCTACCAAGCGCTTTTGCACAACAGCTTGAAAGTCGCTGAACATAGGAAAGACTGTAAAAACAGCCAACGCTACCGTCACAAAGGGGACTAGCGCGATCAAGGTGGTGAAGGTCAAACTACCAGCTGTTTGACCCAAGCGGTCTTCACGAAAACGCAACGCAACAACGCGCGCAGTATTGGCCCAAGGAAATTGCGCAAGATGCGCCATGAATTTTTGAAGATGCGAGACAATCATGGACTACATCATGCCAGTATCTATGACAACTCTTCCCAACCACGTATCTCGCACCCGATTACTCGCCGTTCTTAGTTTGACGGGCTTGATTGTTCTGGGATTAGTTTGGGAACTCTGGCTAGCCCCTCTTCGCCCAGGCGGCACTTTGTTGGCTTTAAAGGTGGTGCCGCTGTGTATCCCACTTGCCGGCCTTCTGAAAAACCGCATGTACACCTACCGCTGGGTCAGCCTGTTCATTTGGCTATATTTCACAGAGGGCGTGGTGCGTGCTTGGGGTGATGCCGCACCGAGCTGCTACTTTGCTTTTGCAGAGGTAGTGCTTTGCGTAGTTTTATTCATAGCTTGCGCACTCCACGTGCGCTTGCGTTTTCAATCTTTACAAAATGACTGATCACACTTCTTCTGCACTTTTAGACACCTTACGACAAGTGCTTGGCGCATCGCATGTGCTGACTGACGGTGACTTATCTAGTTACGAACAAGACTGGCGTAAACGCTCACGTGGCAAGGCGCTAGCTGTCGTTAGGCCAGCCAATACGGAAGAAGTAGTTGCTACGGTCAAAGCCTGCGCAAATGCAAGAGTGAGCATCGTGCCGCAAGGTGGCAATACGGGCTTGGTTGTGGGGTCTATCCCCAATGAAGGCGGCACCCAAGTGGTACTGAGCATGCAGCGCATGCACCGCGTGCGCAATGTAGATGCAGACAATCTCACCATCACCGTCGAGGCTGGTTGCACCTTGCAAAGCGTGCAAGACGCAGCTGAAAAAGCAGGCTATCTATTTCCACTCAGCCTTGGTTCCGAAGGTAGTTGCACGATAGGCGGCAACTTAGGAACCAACGCTGGAGGCACACAAGTTGTGCGCTATGGAAATGCACGTGAATTGTGTTTGGGGCTCGAAGTGGTCACCGCATCTGGCGAAGTGATGCACGGCTTGAGTGGCTTGCGTAAAGACAACACCGGTTACGACTTGCGTAATTTGATGATTGGCAGTGAAGGAACACTTGGCATCATCACCGCGGCGACGATGAAGCTATTCCCACAACCTGCTGCCACCCTTACCGCTTGGGCAGCTGTGCCAACTGTGACTGATGCAGTGAAGTTGCTTGGACTTGCCCACCAACATTTAGGCGCAAGTCTGACAGGGTTCGAGATGATGAATCAGTTTTCACTGGGTTTGGTGAACAAGCACTTTCCACAAATGCGGATACCTTTGTGGAACGACACGCCCTACTGTGTCTTACTTGAAAACTCCGACACCGAGTCGCAAGAGCATGCACGCGCGCGCTTTGAACATTTGCTAGAAGTCGCTATGGAAGAATACTGCGTAACAGATGCGGTAGTCGCAGAAAATCTTTCGCAAGCGCGCAATTTTTGGCATATTCGCGAAAGCATCACCATGGCGCAGGCTCAAGAGGGCTTGAACATCAAACACGATATCTCTCTATCTGTTTCTTCCATCGCTGCGTTTGTTGAAAAAACCGATGCACAACTCGCGCAAGAAATTCCTGGTGTGCGTCTGGTGAACTTTGGGCATTTGGGCGATGGCAATTTGCATTACAACGTCCAAGTACCCGATGGCCATGACACCCAAGCATTTCTCAAAGATTATGAAGAGCGTGTCAACCATTTGGTCTATGACTCCGTGAAAAGTTTTGGTGGGTCGATCTCTGCAGAACATGGGATCGGTAGCTTGAAAGTGGATACCTTGCCGGAATACAAAGACCCCACCGCTTTGGCATTGATGCGGCAAGTGAAACAAGCACTCGATCCTCTGGGAATTTTGAATCCGGGTCGCGTAGTGCGCTAGTTTGGCCGCATCGGATGTTCGAGACAAAGTGTTTAAACTTCACTACTTATTGAAAAACTGAATCGTTATGCGCCCCATCAGAAGCCAATATGAAGATTTCATGCGCCATGTTTATACCCATGGCGTCGCTAAAACTGACCGCACAGGAACCGGCACGCGAAGTGTATTTGGCTACCAAATGCGCTTTGATTTGAACGAGGGCTTCCCTTTAGTCACTACCAAAAAAGTGCATCTGCGTTCCATCATCCAAGAGTTGCTGTGGTTCTTAACGGGTTCTAGTAATAACAATTGGTTGAAAGAACGTGGTGTCAGCATATGGGATGAATGGGCACGGGATGACGGCGACTTAGGACCTGTATACGGCGTGCAATGGCGCAGTTGGCCTACCCCTGATGGCGGTCACATTGACCAAATATCAGAGTTAATCCAAACCCTCAAAACCAATCCAGACTCACGACGCATGATCGTCAGCGCCTGGAATGTTGCCGAACTCAGCAAAATGGCACTCATGCCTTGCCATGCGTTTTTTCAGTTTTATGTGGCACCTGCGCAAAATGCTGGAGAGAAAGGCCGCTTGAGCTGTCAGTTGTACCAACGCAGCGCCGATATTTTTCTAGGCGTACCTTTCAATATTGCAAGTTACGCTTTGCTCACGCATATGCTGGCCCAACAATGCAATTTAGACGTAGGCGACTTCATTTGGACTGGTGGAGATTGCCATATCTATAGCAACCACCACGAACAAGTGGAGTTACAACTCAGTCGCGCTCCTTACGCCTACCCCACTCTGCACATAGCGCGTCAACCTGCTTCGATCTTTGACTACCAATTCGAAGACTTTGAAGTTCGCGATTACCAATGCCACGGTGCCATCAAAGCACCTGTCGCGGTGTAATGCCGCTG
>RFTR01000169.1 GCA_009923345.1 Betaproteobacteria bacterium | reverse complement strand
ATGCCACCTTGCTGGCCTTTGAAGAGTTGTTGCAACTGGTTCGGGTCAATTCCTGGAACTGGAATGTGCGCGCCCACGCGATAGACCACCAACGCCAACAGCAAAAAGACGAGACGGCGACGCAGGTCACCGAACTTGTCGTTGTTGCCAATAGATGAGGTAGCCACGCGCTTAGTCTCTGCTAATAATTAGTTAACCGAACCGCCAGCGGCTTCGATCGCTGCTTTGGCAGCTGCAGTAGCGCCAATGCCATTGAGCTTGACTGCTTTTTTGATTTCGCCAGTTTTAATAACCTTGACGACTTTTGCAATTGAAGCGACCAAGCCAGCTGATTTCAAAGTCAAGATGTTGACTTCGGCTTCGCCGAGTTGCTCCAAAGCTGCCAATGTGACTTCAGCGTTGTACTTCAAAGTAGTAGATTTGAAACCACGCTTAGGCAAGCGACGTTGCAGAGGCATTTGACCGCCTTCGAAACCGACTTTGTGGTAGCCGCCTGCGCGTGATTTTTGGCCTTTGTGGCCACGGCCAGCAGTTTTGCCTAAACCAGAGCCAATGCCGCGACCGACGCGACGCTTAGCGTGTTTTGCACCAGGTGCATGTTGGATGTCGTTGAGTTCCATAGCGGACCTTTAGAGGACTTTGACCAGGTAACTGATCTTGTTGATCATGCCGCGCACAGCGGGTGTGTCTTGCAATTCACTCACAGAGTTGAGCTTGCGCAGACCCAAGCCACGGACAGTGGCGCGGTGCGATTCTTTAGTACCAATGGGGCTACGCACCAATTGGACTTTGACGGTTTGTTGTGCAGATGTGCTCATCGAATGCTCCGATATCAGGCGAAGATGTCTTCGACGTTCTTGCCACGCTTAGCCGCCACTTCAGAAGCCGTGGTGGAATTTTTCAAAGCGTCCAACGTGGCGCGAACCATGTTGTAAGGATTGGAAGTGCCATGGCTTTTCGCCACGATGTCGGTGATACCCATCACTTCGAACACTGCGCGCATTGGGCCGCCTGCAATGATGCCGGTACCCTTAGGTGCAGGAATCATCATCACGTTTGCGGCGCCATGGCGACCGTGCACGGTGTGGTGAATCGTGCCGTTTTTCAAAGACACTTTCATCATGTTGCGGCGGGCTTCTTCCATCGCCTTTTGCACAGCAGCAGGCACTTCTTTTGATTTGCCTTTGCCCATGCCAACGCGACCATCGTTGTCACCAACGACTGTCAAAGCTGCGAAGCCGAGAATACGTCCACCCTTCACCACTTTGGTGACGCGGTTGACCGCGATCATTTTTTCCTTCAGGCCGTCTTCTGGTCCGTCGGTTTTGGTGTTTGCCTGTAATTTAGCCATGTGTGTTTTCCAATTCTTGTTCGATCAGAACTGCAAGCCTGCTTCGCGGGCTGCGTCAGCCAGCGCCTTGACGCGGCCGTGGTAGGCGAAACCAGCGCGGTCAAACGCCACTTTTTCAACGCCTGCGGCTTTTGCTTTTTCAGCAATGCGCTTGCCAATGACTTGCGCTGCGCTGACATTGCCACCCTTGCCGGTAGCGCCTAAAGACTTGCGGACGTCCGCTTCTGCGGTAGAAGCCGCAGCAATGATCTTGGTGCCGCAACCTGAAATCACGCTGGCGTAGATATGCAGGTTGGAACGGCTGACGGTCAGACGCGCCACGCCTTGGTTGGCGATACGGATACGGGTTTGACGCGCTCTGCGCAGTCGCTGCTCTTTTTTGTTCAACATATTGCAGCTCCTTATTTCTTCTTCGTCTCTTTGATCGTGATCTTTTCATCCGCATAACGGATGCCCTTGCCTTTGTAAGGCTCTGGGGGACGGATCGCACGGATCTCAGCGGCTACTTGGCCTACGCGTTGGCGGTCAGCACCTTTGATGATGATTTCGGTAGGCGCTGGTGTTTCGACCTTGATACCGGCAGGCATCACTTTGTCGACGGCATGGGAATAGCCAACCGATAAATTGAGCTTGGCGCCACTAGCCTGGGCTTTGTAACCCACACCCACCAAAGTTAACTTCTTCTCGAAGCCTTTGGAGACGCCAATGACCATGTTGTTGAACAACTGGCGCAAAGTTCCGCTCATGGCGTTGGCTTCGCGTGAATCGTTGGCGGGAATGAAACTGACGGAGCCAGCGTTGTTAGCAACGGTGACCAAAGCGTTTGCGGCGATAGACAGCGTACCGCCCGTGCCTTTGACGCTGATTTGTGATGCATTGATGGTCACGTCCACACCTTGTGGCACGGTGACGGGCATTTTTCCAACTCGGGACATGTGTATATCTCCTTGTGTTGGGGTTAAGCGACGTAGCAGAGCACTTCGCCACCGACACCGGTAGCACGCGCTTTGCGATCTGTCATCACGCCTTTTGGCGTTGTCACGATAGCTACGCCCAATCCGTTCATCACGGTAGGAATGGCATCGCAGCCTTTGTACACGCGCAAGCCAGGACGGCTAACGCGCTCGATACGTTCGATTACTGGACGGCCAGCGTAGTACTTGAGAGAAATCTCAAGTTCGCTTTTGCCAGCGTCTTGTTTGACTTGGAATCCATCGATGTATCCCTCTTCTTTCAAGACTTGCGCGATGGCAATCTTGACCTTAGAAGAAGGCACCATGACGGTAGGTTTTGCCACCATTTGCGCATTGCGAATGCGTGTCAGCAAATCGGCGATTGGGTCACTCATGCTCATTGAATATCTCCTGCCCGATTACCAGCTGGCCTTGGTGATGCCGGGAATATTGCCTTGGAAGGCAAGTTCACGGATCTTGGCGCGGCCGAGGCCAAATTGGCGGAATGTGCCGCGTGGGCGACCGGTGATTTCACAACGGTTGCGTTGACGGGTGGGGTTTGCATTACGGGGTAGTTTTTGCAAGCCGAGACGTGCAGCCGCACGCTCTTCATCCGTGCGCTTGAAGTCGGTTGAAATTGCTTTCAGTTCCGCGTGTTTTTTCGCGTACTTGGCGACCAGTTTGTCACGCTTGAGCTCGCGCTCGATCAAAGCTACTTTAGCCACAGGGCACCTCAGTTCTTGAACGGGAAACGGAAAGCGGCGAGCAGTGCTTTGCACTCATCGTCAGTCTTGGCCGTGGTGGTGATACTGATGTTGAGACCACGCAGGGCATCAACCTTGTCATACTCGATCTCGGGGAAAATGATTTGCTCTTTCACGCCGATGTTGTAGTTGCCGCGACCGTCAAACGCGCGACCAGAAATACCACGGAAGTCACGCACACGGGGCAATGCCACGGTGACAAAGCGGTCTAAAAATTCGTACATGCGCACACCGCGCAAAGTAACCATACAACCGATGGGCTGCTGTTCGCGAATTTTGAAACCGGCAATCGCTTTGCGCGCCTTGGTCACGACTGGTTTTTGACCAGCGATTTTGCTCATGTCGCCGACCGCATGTTCCATGACTTTTTTGTCAGCCACGGCTTCTGACACACCCATGTTGAGAGTGATCTTGGTCAGACGCGGCACCTCCATCGGAGATTGGTAGCCGAATTTGGCGGTCAATTCAGGGACCACTTTTTCACGATAGTGTTGTTGGAGTCGTGCCATGTTTATGCAACCTTGATAACTTCACCGCTGGATTTGAAGACGCGAACCTTCGTACCATCGGAATTGATCTTGATGCCCACGCGATCGGCTTTGCCGGTGGTGGCGTTGTAAATGGCCACATTGGACTGGTGAATAGGCATGGTTTTGTCAACGATGCCGCCAGTTGTGCCAGCCATGGGATTGGGCTTGGTGTGTTTTTTGACCAAATTGATGCCTTCGACCACGAGGTGCGAATCATCTTGGCGCAATGCGATGGTGCCGCGCTTGCCTTTGTCGCGACCCGTGATGACGATGACTTCATCGCCTTTACGTAATTTGTTCATGGTGTCAGGTCCTCAGAGAAC
>RFTR01000168.1 GCA_009923345.1 Betaproteobacteria bacterium | reverse complement strand
GGAACATTGAAACCGTTGTCCGCTAAACGGGCAATCTCTAGTTTCACTCGTCCTTTTTGAACAGCATTGACACCGACATACGGTTGCAATAACTGCTCCTGCGGAACATGCTGTGCAAATAGCGCTGGTGTCGCGCCCCACCCCAAGCCGAGCGCCCATAACAAGCGTCGGCGAAGGTTCATACCAAGCGCAAGCCCTCGTTCTTGAGCGGCAGCATACGCACAGGTTTGCCACCACGCGCATTAGCAATCGCATTCAATATTGCTGGCGCCACTACACAAATGGTGGGCTCACCTACTCCACCCCAGAAGTCATAAGTAGGAGCAATCACCGACTCGATTTTTGGCATTTGGTACATGCGTGCAATCGGATAGGTATCGAAATTTTTCTCCACAATACGACCGTCTTTGACAGACGATTCACTCTGCAAGGAGTCCATACCGTAGGCGACTGAACCTTCAATTTGGCTAGCAATTTGAACGGGATTCACAGCGTGTCCGCAATTTGTCGCTAATATCAAGCGATGCACTTTGACATCATTGCCTTTGATAGAAACCTCTGCAATGGCCGCGGTGTAACTGCCGTAACCCATGAACTGCGCAATGCCTCTGAACATGCCTGGTGCCAAAGGTTTATCCCAGCCCCCTTTGTCAGCAACCGCATCTAGTACACCTAAATGCTTAGGGTGGTTTTTAATTAAATTGCGACGAAACGCCAATGGGTCTTTACCTGCTGCCTTAGCCACTTCATCGATAAAGCACTCGAGGTAAATCGCATTTTGGTTGGTGTTCACACCTCGCCATGGACCGACTGGCACATGGGTGTTGCGCATGGCATATTCGACTTTGAGATTCGCTACGGTGTAACCCAGTTGTGATTCACCCGGATCTTTCCAATACCCTTGGAGTTGTCGACGGTCTTTGCCGTCGACGATGTTGTGCGGAGATACATAGGCATTGATGGATTGCCCCGACACACGCAAATGTAATCCCACCATTTCGCCTTTTGCATCGATGCCAGCGACTAAGCGGCATTGGCCAATAGGACGGAAGTAATCTTGGGTCATGTCTTCTTCACGGGTCCAAATCAGTTTTATGGGTGTACCAGGAAATTGTTTAGCAATCAAAGCGGCTTGGCGCACATAGTCTTGCGTACCTCCCCTTCTGCCAAATCCTCCACCTAAAGGTGGGTTGTATGCCTCACATTTTTCTAAAGGCAAGCCAGTCACTGCAGACAGCGCGGCCAAAGAGGCCTCTGCGTTTTGGCTGGGCATCCAAACTTCGGCACGATCAGACGTCACGCGTGCTGTGCAATTCATCGGTTCCATGCAAGCGTGGGAAACAAACTGCGTCCCGTAAACCGCTTCAACCTTTTTCGCAGCACCTTGAATGGCTTCAGTCACGTTGCCTTGGTCAATGTCTGCAAAAACATTATTGGTGGAAGTCAATCCTTCACGTAAACGCTCGGCAATGGTGGCGCTGGATTCCTTGGCATTAGCACCAAAATCCCAAGTAATTGGAAGAGCTTCTATGGCGGATTTGGCGCGCCAAAAACTGTCAGCCAATACGGCTACGGAATGATCGTCTACACGCACCACCGCTTTGACTCCTCGGCGGGAAGAAATTTTCGAGGCATCAAAACTCACCAACTTGCCACCAAACACAGGGCAGGCTTTGATAGCTGCGTATTGCATGCCTGGTAAAACTGTATCGATACCGTATTTGAGTGAACCGTTGACTTTGGGTGCCGTATCCAGACGTCTAGGTGACTTGCCCAATATTTTCCAATCCCGTGGATGTTTGAGAATGATGGACTTAGGATCAGGCGCGGGCAATTTAGAGGCTTGGCTTGCGAGCTTTCCGTAACTAGTCGTTTTGCCGGAAGCAGCGTGCGTCACCACGCCCTTTTCCACAGAAAGATCATTCACAGACACTTTCCATTCGGCTGCGGCGGCTTGCAGCAACATAATGCGCGCTGCAGCACCGCCTTGACGTACATATTCATGCGACTCACGAATGCCGCGACTGCCACCGGTAGACATATTGCGCCAAACTCTTTTGCGAGCAAGGTTCTGTCCAGGGGTAAAAGTTTGCAAACTGACTTTGGCCCAATCACATTCCAATTCTTCAGCTACCAATTGGGCCAAACCGGTATGCGTACCTTGTCCCATTTCGGCGCGCGCAATACGAATCACGCAGCTGTCGTCTGGACGCACAACCACCCACGCATTGATTTCGTCACCACCCAAAGTAGATAGCTCGTTCGATTGCGCCGCTGCTGGGAAATGAAAGCCCAAGGCCAAACCACCAGAGGCCAAAGCAGAAGACACCACAAATTGACGTCGGGTCAAAGCCCCTTGGTTTTGGTTTTTCATAGAAGTAGTTGTCATAGGGGCCTTAGTGGTCAATATCTAAATCGGTTGGAATGCCCGTCTTTGCATTGGCAACACCTGAACCAGCGAAATGGATGATTGAACCAATACCTTTGCCTGTTCCTGCAGCCATATGGATAGCAGCTCGCATACGTTGGTAACTTCCACATCGGCAGATATTTGTCATGGCTTCGTCGATATCCTTGTCCGTGGGCTTAGGTATGCGCTTTAGCAATGAGACGGCTGCCAAAATTTGTCCTGATTGGCAGTAGCCACATTGCGGAACATCTAAGGCCTTCCAAGCCATTTGTACGGGATGGGAGGAGTCGCTGGTCAAGCCTTCAATCGTCGTGATTTTTTGATTCACTGCGTTTGAAACAGGAAACGAGCAAGACCGAACTGGCTCACCATTCACATGAACCGTACAAGCGCCGCATTGGGCAATGCCACATCCAAATTTGGTACCGGTTAAACCAATTTGTTCCCGAATCACCCACAGCAAAGGCATTTCAGGTTCGACATCAACCCTATGGTTAACGCCGTTTACATTCAAACTCAGCATGGCATCCCCTATGTAAATGAGTAGAGAGACTATCTCCTATCCGATTCGCTTTTCGAAGCGGTAAATCCCTAATAAGTAGTCATTAAAGAGACAAATGTTAGGTTGTTTAATCCAATACTAAAGTGGTAAAGACTTACCATCGTAGTTGAGAAAAGCACCTGTATTGGCAATCTTTAATCCTTGAAATTGCTGAATGAGCCCTGATGCACTCACTTGAGGGGTGATATCAGCACCACTTCCGCCCATTTCTGTCTTTACCCAACCCGGATGAAACGAAGCCACGGTGATGCCATCCGATTTGAGTTCATTCGCCAGAGTCACCATAATATTGTTGGCACCTGCTTTCGATGCACGATAAAAATAAGCGGATGCACCTTGGTGCTGTTGACTACCCATGTATGAAGAAATGATACAAATTCTTGGTGCTGAACTCAGTTTGAGGTTTTTATGAAAAGCCCTTGCAGCAAAAAAGGGCCCAGCCGTATTGGTCATCAAAACCTCAGAAACTGATGCAACATTGTTCTCTGCATCGCTAAGTCCTCCTCGCGCACTCATTACGCCAGCGTTACAGACTAAAACATCGATACCGCCAACAATTGCGTTGGCAATGTTTGCTAGCGCAATTTCGTCATAAGCGTCCGACTTAAAAATTTGTCCGCGACCGTTGGACTCTTGAACAAACTTGTTTAACCCAGTCGCAGTTTCAGGGTTGCGGCAAACCGCATAAAGGCGGTCGCCAGATTCCAAAATCTGACGCGACATCTCAAGGCCGATTCCGCGGTTAGCGCCTGTGATTAAGTATGTGGTGGTCATATGCGTCCAATTTAAAAGTGGGTTGTTTAAGAGATTAGCAAACGACTGATGTTTACTAAGGCTCACAAAAATGTGAGAGGGTATCAAACAAAAGTGATTTGGCTGTCTGTACTACGCAGCTCCCGATAAAACCTTGACTTTCGAATCAAGTTCAATCCTTTGACTGAATCAAATTTGATGATAA
>RFTR01000167.1 GCA_009923345.1 Betaproteobacteria bacterium | reverse complement strand
TCCGCTTCCGCATTTTTAGCTTGAGCCTCATATAAACGCCAATAAGCGCCCTGCTTGGCCATCAAGGTGTCATGGTTGCCCTCTTCCACCAACTCACCTTGCTCCAATACAACGAGTCGATCCGCTTTGTGTAATGTTGACAACCGATGCGCGATCGCAATCGTGGTACGACCTTGCACCAAGTTGTCGAGCGCTTTTTGGATTTCTTGCTCGGTCTCTGTATCTACCGATGCTGTAGCTTCATCCAAAATCAAAATACGCGGATTGATGAGTAGGGCACGCGCAATAGAAATGCGTTGGCGCTCACCGCCCGATAAACCTTGTCCGCGCTCTCCGACTAAAGAGTCATAACCTTGTGGCAGTCGCAAAATAAATTCATGCGCATGAGCGGCACGCGCCGCGGCGACGATATCTTGGCGACTCGCATTAGGCTTGCCGTAGGCAATGTTGTCGGCTATCGTGCCAAAGAACAGATAGGGTTCTTGCAAAACTAACCCGATATGGCTTCTGTAATCAGACAAAGCAATATTGCGAATATCGATGCCATCGACCTTGATAGCGCCTTCGCTGATATCGTAAAAACGGCAAATCAAATTCACCAAGGTGCTTTTGCCAGAGCCGCTTTGCCCGACCAGGCCGATCATCTCGCCAGGTTGTATGGACAAGTTCAAACCACGAATCACAGCGCGGTTACCGTAACGAAAACCCACGTCTTCAATATCAATACGGCCTTGTAACGGGGTAGGTAGTTTTTGTGGGGAAGATGCTTCTGGCACGCTGGAGACGTGGTCCAAGATTTCAAAGATTCGTTTGGCACCGGCAGCAGCCTTTTGGGTGTGCGAAACAATACGGCTCATGGAATCTAAACGCGTGTAAAACCTTCCGATATACGCCAAGAATGCAGTCAACACGCCCACGGTAATTTGGTGATGCGACACCAACCAAATGCCAAAACCCCATACGACCAACAGACCTACTTCCGTCATCAAGGTGACGGTCGGCGAAAACAAAGACCAAACAAAATTAATACGATCATTCACCGCCATGTTGTGCTTATTAGCATCTCGAAACCGGTTTGCCTCACGCCTTTCTTGCGCAAAGGCTTTGACAACACGAATACCTGGAATGGTGTCAGACAGCACATTGGTTAATTCCGACCAAACACGGTCAATCTTCTCGAAACCGGTTCGTAATTTGTCGCGCACAACGTGGATGAGCCAAATAATGAAGGGAAGAGGCAATAGAGTAGCTGCAGCCAGCCGAATATCGATGCTCAACAAAATAACTGCAGTCATCAAAATCATCAAAATATCAGTAGCAAAATCAAGAAGATGCACAGACAAAAAGACGTTGATACGATCTGTCTCGGCACCTATACGGTTCATCAAGTCGCCCGTACGCCGACCCCCAAAATATTCCAGAGACAGACGCATCAAGTGTTCATATGCTGTAGTGCGCAAGTCCGCACCAATCCGCTCAGACACCAAGGCCAAGATATAGGTCTTGGCCCAGCCCAAGACCCAAGCCAAGGCCGCTGCCGCAAACAAACCGCCCAAATACAAAACCACAAGGTCGTGGTCAATGTCTTGGCCGTTTTGAAATGGAATCAATACATCGTCCATCAGCGGCATGGTCAAGTAAGGCGGCACCAAGGTTGCAGCAGTGGAGGCCAGCGTCAATAAAAACCCTGCCAATAATTGCCAACGGTATGGGTGTCCGAAACGCCACAAGCGAAACAAGCCCCAAGTAGATAGGGGTGCGTGCTGTTCACGGTTGCAAACGGGACATTCATCACCCTCCACCTCAAGGGGCAATTTGCATTGGGGGCATCGTGCTGCCACGCTTAATTGGAGCGCGCGTCCGTGGGTGATAACTTCTACGCGCGCTGCGAATGCCTCTTGCAAACGCATCGCTAAAACATTGTGGTTCAGGGTAAAACGCCAAACCGCAATTTGTTCACTGATGCTTCGCAATGAAAGCGTTCCTACACCCGCATAATCAAAATGGTCCATGACCAACCCAGGCTGCAGAGTCCAGCATTGCCATTCAGGACCAGAGGCGCGCGGATTAGCCGAAAGAATGCGTTGGTCTGTCACAATTAGCAGTCCTTTGGCGAACTGCAATTGCACGTCCAAGTCAACTTCTAACCAAGCTAAAACGTTTTCTTGGGGTGAGAGTTGTGCCGACGCTGATGCCTTCCATTCAAAAGGCAACATAAAGTTGGCATTAGCCGAAAGAGATGCATTCATTCTTATAAAGTTTCCGGCCTAAATCGTTTGGTAACAAACGAAGGTCGGTGAACAAGAAGCAGGAGCTTTAACTTGTTGCACGCAACATCGTATTTTTTGAATTGTATCTTCCGAGATTTTGCGGTCAGAGCCCTTTTGCAAAACTTTCGCTGAAGCATTCAGCATCCCAACCCCCCCCTCATTTATGGCCTTCCAAGACATACAAATTCTGCGCATAAATTATTTGCGCGGCCCCAATATTTGGACCTATCGCCCCATCATTGAGGCCTTGATTGATTTAGGCGAGATGGAGGATCATCCCTCCAACTCTATTGAAGGTTTTAATGACCGTGTCAATGCTTGGTTGCCAGGTTTGGTAGAGCACCACTGCGGTGTGGGTCACCGTGGCGGTTTTTTAACCCGTTTGGTCGGTGGCACTTGGATGGGCCACATCATTGAACATGTCTCCATCGAGTTGCAGCTACTAGCAGGTGCACGCGCTGAATTTGGCAAAGCCCGCGAAATCAGCAAGCGCGGTGTCTACAAAGTAGTATTTCGCACCGAGCACGAAACCTTGGGACGCGCGAGTTTCAAAGCAGCCCACCGATTGGTGATGTGTGCTGCCAATAACCTGCCCTTTGATGTGGCAGCCACCGTAGAAGAACTCAAAGCCATCGTCGATGTTTTGTGTCTAGGGCCTAGCACTGCCTGCATTGTGGATGCGGCGATGGAGCGCAAAACACCTTTCATCCGATTGACAGAAGGTAATTTGGTGCAACTGGGTTATGGTTCGCGTCAACGTCGAATCTGGACTGCGGAAACAGATCGCACCAGCGCCATTGCTGAAAGTATTTCCAGTGATAAAGACCTCACCAAACGTTTACTCACGCAATGCGGCATTCCAGTGCCTGAGGGACGTATCGTCACTAGCGCAGACCAAGCTTGGGAGGTATCGCAAGATATTGGCTTGCCCGTAGCCATCAAACCGGCTGACGGCAATCGTGGCCGTGGAGTCTCTTTGAATGTCGATACCGAAGAAGGTGTGCGCGCTGCGTGGTTGGCCGCGCACACTGTCGGCGCTGGCTGGTCAGGTTCTGAAGAGAACGTACCCGTTTTGATTGAGCGCTATATCAAGGGAGAAGAGCATCGCGTTTTGGTGGTGGGTGACCGCGTTGTCGCTGCGACCCAAGGAGAGACGGCTTACGTGGTGGGCGACGGCGTGTCTACCGTTGAGCAATTGATCGAATCCCAAATCAATACAGATCCGCGGCGTGGCGAATCTGAAATATTTCCCTTGGATGTCATTAAATTCTCCAACTCCTCACGTGGTGAGATGACCCTGTTAGAAATTCAACGCCAAGGACTGGAGCCCGCCAGCGTGCCCGACAAAGCCCATAAAAAAATCCCGGTTAAATGATAACCGGGATTTTGAAATTGACTTTTAATATTTGTACTATTCTGCTCGTAGTATCCGTTTTGTGGAAAGTGTAGTGGCTTCACAATCGGGCTCTGACGAACAAACGATTTTAACAGCTTTAAAAGAAGTCAATGATGCTCTTATAGGAATCAAGCAATCTAAAGAAGTTTTTGGAGCCCAATCAAGAGAGGTTGCGGCATTAAAGGGGTACCTTCAGTTAGCTTGGTATCGCTATTATGAAGGACAAACAGATTATTTGACAGTTTTGGATGCAGAAAGGAAAGTT